>JAHITX010000011.1 GCA_018817425.1 Pseudomonadota bacterium | reverse complement strand
TTCAAGCTCATCATCCTTTAATACAGGATTCGGGCAAATAAAACCATGCCATGTAGAACATACATCATGTTTGAAACCTGGCAGTGTCATCTCTCTGGTCTGAACTCCGCCTCCGAGCATATCCTGATGCTCAACTACACACACATTAAGCCCTGCTTTCGCAAGATAAGACCCGGCCATTAATCCGTTATGGCCCCCTCCTGCTACTATTACATCATATTTTGACATAATTTCCTCTCCTTTTACTTTGTTTGTTTGATTAACTAAGCTTAAACACATTAACAACATTATTACAATTGACAACTACTCTTATATCTTAGATAATATTCGGAAAATATCATTCTGTTTAATCAAAACACGTTTTAAGAATAGATTGCCCATGACATCAATACCACGAAAAAGTTTTGCGTCAGAAAAAAGCGTACTCTATAAATCTCTTGGTTTACTGATCAAAGATTATAGGCAATGGCGAAGTTTGAGTCAGGAAACGCTTGCGGAGATAATCGGCATCAGTGTCCGGCAACTACAGAATTGGGAAGCAGACCGACACAGCGCCCGTATTGAGAATCTTCATGACCTATCCGAAATGACCGGAATACCAATGCAGATATGTGTAGCCCTTAATGCCGGGCATCCTGTTTGGTATTCATTGCAAAACAGGCGTTTTGCTTATTCCTCAATTGATGAAACATTGTTTTCTTCCCGTGAATTATTAAGGAAACTTAAAAGGTCTGATGATGGAGTCATGACAAAATATATCCCAATTACAACAGATAAGCATATTAGCATGATCCTTTCATGTCACTGCGATATCTACGGGACAAAAAGGTCTCTTGGAAAAGATATAATCAAAGCGGCCTGCCTTATTCTGCCCGATCTCAATTTCATAGCTTTTGACTGCTGGGGACATTACGTGGGGCACGAAATCTGCTTGCCCATTACATCAGATGCTTATGAACAACTTAAAAAGCAAAAAACATTCGAGGGCAATCTGACGTATAAATCAATTTGCGATATTGTTTCCCTGGAAACAGGTGTTGTCTATATCTATTCCATGTACACTGCAAATACCAGCGTGGCTCAATCGGCACTAGTTAAAAACCACCGATACTTCGCCAATATCAATTCCAAAGATAATTACCTGGTTGTCCACGCTGCCGCAACTAAAGAAGCTAAAAAGCTTTCTGATAATTTCGGTATGAAGCCGGTCTTTAATATAAATTCAAAACAGGATGACAACAACAAAGAAACTGTTCCAGCTTTATATGAGATTGGACTGGATACTCTGGAAAAACGCGCTCTAAAGCTTTTCCCGCTAGTTGAGAAACAACCGCAAAAACTAAAAAAGCCTGTTACAAAAGTAAAAGTCTTACCTTCCGCTTCAGCTTTGAAACATAAAAACTTACAAGCATTGCCTGAAAAAACTGTAAAATATGATAATTCGTTAGTCGTTGGCAGTTCGCTAAGCGTTGGTAAAAAAAAGGTTCAGGCAGGATCAAAAGCTCAGCAAGCCGAATATGATTTAAAAAAAATGTCTTGCCCTAATCCGAATTGCCCTCTTTATGGAAAAGTAGAGGAAAGCAAAGTCATTGCTAATGGCACATACCGAACGAAAGAAGGAGCCATTTCCCAGCGTTTTTTTTGCAACGAATGCGGTAAGTCTTTTTGCAGCAGAGCTGGCAGTTTATTTTACGGCTTGCGTACCCCGGAAGAAAAAATTCTGACAGGCCTCAAACTTCTGGCTAAGGGAATGCCCCCGCTAAGCGTTTCAAAAGTTTTAGGAGTCAGGCATGATACTGTACAACGCTGGCTTGAGGTCGCTATTGCACAAAAAGGCAAAATAGATGCAATGCTAATTAAAGACTCAAAGGTTTCCAAATAAATTTAGCTGTTTTCTTTTAATAAATACAGGGTTTGTCAACAATGCTCTGATTCCCGTAACAATTGGCTCTATGGTGTATGAAATTTTGATTGATTTTTATTTTGACTTTTGTGCGGTTTTACCAAGTTTTCCCGCACGAAACGCCTTTATGTATTTACGACAATATTCGTCCTCGCCTTTTAAGACTGTAGCTGCCATCAAAGTAGCCATCATTTCCTGGTCTCTTACATTTAACATAACAGCATCCGTATCAAGGCCTGCCATCATAGAAAGAAATGTGCGATTCACAAGCCCTCTCATTGGCATACCGTAAGCAACATTTCCAATAATGGTAAAAGTACGAACCTGTGGAAATTTTGTTCGAAGCATACGATGTGTATCAATTGTTACCCTGCCCGCTTTCCAGTCTACAGAAACCGTCATAACCAAAGGGTCAAGATACAGGTTTTCCGGTTTGATGCCAGCATTCGCAGCTTTTTCAACAATAATCTCGGCCATAGCTACGCGCCCATCAGGATTATCGGGAATACCTTTTTCGCTCATGCACAATCCTACAAGGCCGCAATTAAGTTCGGCGGCAAGAGGCAAAAGTTTTTCGAGACTGTCTTTTTCGGCAGTAACCGAACTTAGTATCAGTTCTGATCCCTTATATACTTTTACAGCCTTATGCAAAGAGTCCGGATTTGCACTATCTAACACAAGCGGAACTTCAACTGCGCTCTGAACTGTTTGCACAAGCCATGATAGCTCTTCTCCTTCATCGCGTCCGCCTAAACCGCCGGCATTTACATCAAGCATCATTGCTCCGCATTCGACCTGAAGCTTGGCAAGATCTGTAATAAATTTTTCATCATGAGCGGTAATCGCCTGGCTGACCGCTGGAACAGTAGCATTAAGAGATTCACCTATAATCAGCATAAGGATTTCTTCCTTTCTTATATTATTTGTTCCTGAATCAGATATTTTAAAATATGCCCTGAAAGTTCATCGGCACTTCCTTCAAGCACATTACTATCCTCTTTTGGTTTGGCTCCGCCT
This sequence comes from Pseudomonadota bacterium, assembly GCA_018817425.1. Taxonomy (NCBI): domain Bacteria; kingdom Pseudomonadati; phylum Pseudomonadota; species Pseudomonadota bacterium. Next base: position 119,344 of record JAHITX010000011.1, on the reverse strand, counting down.
CCGCTCATCATAAGCTTTAACCTGTCTGTTGCCGATAAATTACTGTCCGGTGAAAATGTTTTTCTGGTTTTGGGCCTTGGTTGAGAAAATTTTAAAATATCCGTTAATCCAACAGCTTTATCTGAACTATCACCTAAAGAATTAATATCCAATATCTCTATATTTGTCTTGTCTGCTAAAAGTCTTCCGGGAAGTGCAGGATATCTTGGGTCATTAAGTCCCATTTCAGTTGTAAACAGGGCGGGTAAATCGCATTCCAATTCTTCCCGGTCTCCCTTTCCAAGATATCTTTCTACAACAGCCTTCTTGTCATTTAATGAAAGCTTTAGACTAACAATTCCTGAAACCTGAGGGATATGAAGTCTTTCGGCAAGAAATGAGCCTACCTGCCCACCATTGCTATCCATGGATTTTTTGCCACAAAGAACCATATCATAACCGATTTTTTCAATTGCTTTGGCTAAAAATAGTGAGATTAATGATGGATCAGTGTTTTCATAATCCAAACGGATCATTCTGTCTGCACCCATTGCAAAAGAATATTTAAGAGCATTATCCCCTTCCGGCCCACCGGCAGTAATTGCAATAACTTCACAATCATTTTCACTTTCTTTTATTTTGATTGCTTCTTCTACTGCAATTTCATCATATGGATTAAGCATGGAAACCATTTTTTCGGGATCGATTTCACCCGTTGCAAGATTAATTGCTGTTGGGTCATAGATATAGCCAATCTGTTTTACGCAAACAATTATTTTCATAAGATATCTCCCGCTGCTATATTACAGCACTGCCTGCTTCACCAGTTCGATTAAATTAACAAGTTTGAATGTATAACCCATACCTTCCTGTTGAATTGCGCTGTCAAACATAATATCACAATGCGGGCAGGCAGTAACAATCCCTTTTACTTCTGTTTTTACAGCTTCCTGGATTCTTAAGTTTTCCATCCTTTTGCCTGCGGAAACACCTCGCCACATGTTGCCCCCGCCTGCGCCACAGCAGAAACTTGTTTCTTTTATCCTCTCCATTTCAGTGAGGTTGACGCCTATATGAGACTTTAATATATCTCTCGGCGTTTCATATACCAAATTATAGCGGCCAAGATAACATGGGTCATGGTATGTGAAAGATTCTCCTATCTTTGATTTAACCTCAAGTTTGCCCTGGTCTAATAATGTTTTTATAAATTCAAAGATGTCAATCACCTCAAAATCGGCTCCTAATGCGGGATATTCATTTTTGAAAGTATTAAAACAATGCGGGCAATGAGTCACAAGTTTTTTTACACCGTACTTTTTCATTGTTTCTATATTTTTTAAAGCCAGTTTTTGAAAAAGATACTCATTGCCGATTCTTCTGGCAGGATCTCCGCAGCAAAATTCTTCCTTGCCCAAAATTCCAAAACTTACGCCCGCCTTTTGAAAAATCTTTGCAACCGCATTGGTTGTACTTTTACTTCTTTCATCATATGTGGCGCCTATACATCCTGCCCAGAAAAGTATTTCAGGTGTTGCATTATCCTTTTGGTATATTCTATTGATCTTTAAGTTGGATACCCAGCCTTCTCTGGTAACCTTGCCCTTACCCTTGGGATCTCCGAATATTTCCAGGTTTTTGAAAATCTGTTTAAATTCAGCCGGAAAATTGCTTTTTTCAAGTACTGCATTTCGCCTCATTTCAACAATTTTTAGCATTGGCTCTATAAATACCGGGCAATGTTCGATGCAGTTTAAACATGTGGTGCATTCCCATATTTCCTCATCGGTCACAGGCCCTCCGATAAGTGTTGCACTGTTGCTTGCGGAAGAAGCCTCCATATGCTTTTTTAAATTCTGAACAATGCTTTTTGGATTGAGATGCTTCTCGCTAATAAGAGCCGGACAATTTTCCTGGCATCTTCCACATTGGGTGCAGGCATCAAGCTCAAGCAGGTGTTTAAAGGTAAAATCATTAATTTTCCCGGCACCGTAAGTTTCGGAAGAAGCGATATCCAATACAGGCAAAGCCCCTTTAGGCTCAAGGTTTCTACAAAAAATATTAAGAGAGGAAGTAAAAGCATGAAGAAGTTTTGAATATGGTATAGCAGCTAAAAATATAAGCCCGATAAGTGAGTGTACCCACCATAACACATTAAAACAAACTTTAAGGCCTTCCTCTTCTCTTACAACCAGTTTTAATCCCCATGCAAGTGAAGAAGCGACAGGGGCCCAGTTCGTCCATTCGGATTGGTAGAGTTGATTGCGGATTCCTGTGGCCAGAAATCCCGTCAAAAAGACAACAATCAGAAAAAGCAGCGATAATCCGTCATCGAGATTATCACCCAGTTCTTTCGGCTTTATGATATATCTTCTGTAAGCCAGTATAATTGCGCCGATTAAACCAATTAATCCTGAGATATCTAAAAACAGCCTGAAAAAGGGATAAAAATAACTGTTTATAAGCCTTACTCCCCATAAGGGCAGAACAATATATTCCTGAATAAGTATAAATATTACAGCGATGCCAAGCAATGTAAAAGACCAGAACAGGAGAAGATGCCCCTGGCCTGCTAAAGAATTTTTCAGGATTTTATCTTGCCCGAACACATTTACAAAAAGCCCGTCCCATCTTTTGGCAATGCGATCCATTTTCGCGCCTGGTCGTCCACTGCTCCAAAGCTTGTATCTGCGGAAAAGGCCAAAAAATATTGCGAGAATAGCCAGTCCTGATAAGGCGTAAAAAAGTATTTCCTTTTGGGTTATGGGGAATCGGTATCCATTTTCCTCAAACTGGGTTCCAACATCATTTAATTCACCGCCAGATACATCATCATGGCACATGGTGCAATCGGAACCCGCCATGTGGAAAGAATAATATTCAGTGGCATGGGCGGATGTAAGGGTAAAAACAATAAAGAAAAGAAAAACGATCAGTGATTTAACTGCATTCATCTGTTGCATAAATCTATCTCCGGAATATAACAAATTTAAAGCTAACTGCCAGCCTGTTTATGATTTTTTATCTTATCAATAACAGCAGGAAGTATTTCTTTAAGATCTCCATTAACACCAAGATTTGCTACTTCGAAAATGCGCGCCTTTCCATCATTATTAATGGCAATTATCATCTTGGAGTCTTTCATTCCATCTGTAAATTCATAAGCACCGGAGATCCCGCAGGCTATAAGCATGTTGGGTAATACTGTTTTGCCTGTTAGCCCAATTTGTCTTTCAAAAGGTATGATGCCATTATCAACGGCAACTCTTGTTCCTCCAAGAGTTGCTCCTAAAAGATCGGCCAGTTCCTGAGCAACGGGTAAAGATTCGGAATTCACACCGTTTCCAAGAGCCAGAATCAAGTCTGCTTCATCTACCCTAATTGTTCTTGGGTCGCCTTTAATAAATTGCCTGTATCGGATACGCTTAAGCTTTTCGGTGAATTCAAAATTAATTTTAATAAGTTCCGGTTCTACAGACTCTTTGGGCTTAACAATGTCGGTCTCACCAGGGGGAAGAGTTATGATCAGGGGCCTTGCCGAAGCAGGTTTAACATCAGCATAAAGCCGGTCATTATAAACAGATTTAGTTACCTGAATATTTTCGCTGTTGCCCCCAATCTTTTTGACCTCGGTTATGCAGGGAAGTCCATATCTTGCTGCAATTCTCGGTGCCAGCTCCGAGCCGTTCGGTGTAGCTCCCATCATTAATACTGATGGCTGGTATTTTTCTATCAAACTTCCTATTATTGAAACAAAAGCATCCAGATTATATTCCGACAGCTCTTTATTATCGGCAAGATATATCTTTTGTGCTCCGAATTCACCAAGTTGGGGAATAATATCTTCAACCTGATAACCCAAAAGACAAACACACAACTCTTGCTTAAGCTTTCGGGCTAACTTCTGACCTTCGCTGAGCAATTCAAGAGAGATGTTTTTAGTCCCGCGGCTATCATGCTCCTCTAATATCCATATGCCCTGGCTCATTTGATTCCTTTCCTTATCCCCTTTTTTTGCTGACAAACTCCTGGGCAAGCTGTGTAGCATGCAAGGCATCTTTGCCGTAAGCATCGGCTCCGATTTTTACTGCCCACTCAGGGTCCAGAACTGCTCCGCCAACCAGTGTAAAGACTTTGTCCCTGATTCCTGCTTCCTTAAGGCCCTCTTCAATCCGGGCCATTTCAGTGGCAACTGTTGATACAAATGCTGATGAACCAATAACATCTGCATTGTTTTCAAGAGCGGTCTGAACAAATTTCTCGGCAGAAACATCTTCGCCAAGATTAAAAACATTAAACCCGCCCAATTCCATAAATAATGCCACCAGATTCTTGCCGATATTGTGAACGTCGCCTTTGACTGTCCCGATAACAGCAGTTCCAATTGCTCCTCCGCCATCCTTTCCCTGCAAGTGTGGTTTCATAAATTCAATAGCGCTTTTCATTGCATCGGCGGCAGCTAGTACTTCAGGCAGAAAAAATTCTTTTGCGTCCCATTTTGCACCGACCAATTTCATGGCTTTAGTCATGCCTTCCTGGAGAATAGCTGAGGTTTCAACTTTTGCTTCCAAAGCGTTACCGCATACTTTTTGTGTCTGCTCTGCATCTCCATCAAGGATGGCCTGCCTGAGAGATTCGAGAATTGCTTCTTGTGTCATAATATCTCCTTTCAATCAGCTTCTGTAAAAGTTGTTAAATTTTTAATGGAAGTTTACCATACTCTAAAGCTGCTTCCATAAAAACATCCAGGTTTTCAGTCGGAGTATTGATATCCAATGTGTCTGTGGTCAATACAAAACGACCGCCCCGCCATCCCTGTTTAATTACGTTTTTTACTTCCTCACGAATCTTTTCTGCCGGTCCATGTACAAGTGTGTTGGAACTTACGCCATAGCGTACTGTACAATTATATTTGTCTGCCACTTCATTAATCTTATCAAGAGGTGTAGGTTGGCCACTGTGGAGATAAAATCCTTGTACTCCTGCCTGGGCATATGACTCAATAACATGTGACCAGTCACCTGCGCCAATTATAAAGACAGGGCACGGCAATGATTTAACCAATCCGCAAACATAAGGAAATTCAAATTTCCTGTGCATAGCATATGATACCTGATCATCAATTCCAACAATATGCAGCATATCAGCACCTGCCTCATACATTGCTGTACCGTAATCTATAACAAAGTTCATAAGTATGGCTGCCAGAGAGTGAGCCAGAACAGGGTCCTTACGAAGCGCAAGTAAAAGTTTATCCATAGGCATTATAACCGGACCAACTGCACCGGGAATTACCGTAAATCCATGGATAGGCATGATATCGCCAAGTTTTTCCTTTAGAACACTTAGCATCCATAGCTGCCATGGCAATGAGCCGTCTGTCATCACATTTGGCATTTTCAGCTTGCCCAGATCACTTGCTGTTTCCACTATACCCTTGATACCAAACGGCACGGCCGAATCTGTATGAGCTATTTCCTGCCCAAACTCCTTTTCACCGGTACTGAAACGGAAAGCTGAAGGAGTGTCGTATCCAAATCTTTCGAGATGTGTAAGATATGCCATGAGTGATATTTTCGGGTCATTGTATAAATCTCCAGGTGTTACACCATAATTGGAGGCTGCGTGCAAACCAAGAGCGCATACCTGAATTGGAATGCGGTCAGGTGTTTCCCCTCTGTAAACAGCTTCAAAACGCTGGCGGGGCGTCATGGATTCCTTTTTCACCCGCTCTCTGATCTTGGCACAAATATCATCGACTTGTGCTTCTTCTTCCTTGGTCAATTGAATTCCATAATCTTTCATTGCAATCATTCCTCCTTTTTCAAACTTTCATTATGGGTGTATTTTTTTTTCTTAAGTTATAAATTTTTATAATATTTTGTGCAGAGCTATCATATTTTGCATACAATCGCTTCGCCGCATACTTTTTGTGTTTGATCCGATCAATCAGCTCATCCATGTTGGTATTCTTAAACCTTTAAGGGAAGTTTACCATACTCTCTGGCTGCTTCCATAAAGACATCCAGGTTTTCAGTCGGAGTATTTATATCCAATGTGTCTGTGGTCAACACAAAGCGGCCTCCTCGCCATCCCTGTTTAATTACGCTTTTTACCTCCTCACGGATCTTTTCAGCAGGCCCGTGTACCAGCGTATTGGCGCTAACGCCATAACGTACTGTACAATTATATTTATCTGCCACTTCATTAATCTTATCAAGAGGTGTAGGTTGACCGCTGTGCAGGAAAAATCCATGTATTCCTGCCTGGGCATATGACTCAATAACATGAGACCAGTCACCGGCACCATTTATAAAGCAGGGCCCCGGAAGGGACTTAAGCAAACCGCAGACATAAGGAAATTCGAATTGCCTGTGCATTGCATATGAAACCTGATCATCAATACCAACAATATTCAGCATATCGGCGCCTGCCTCAAACAAGGCTGTGCCGTAATCAATAACAAACTTCATCAGCAAAGCAGCCAGACAGTGTGCCAGAACCGGATCCTTGCGAAGCGCCAATAACAGTTTATCCATAGGCATTATAACCGGTCCAACCGCACCCGGAATAACTGTAAATCCGTGGATAGGCATGATATCGCCAAGTTTTTCCTTTAGAACACTGATCATCCAGAGCTGCCATGGTAGTGAACCGTCCTTGTAAACATTTGGCAATTTTACCTTGCCTAGATCATTTGCTGTTTCCACTACTCCCTTAATACCAAACGGCACGGCCGAATCCGTATGTGCTATTTCCTGTCCAAACTCCTCCTCACCGGCGCTGAAACGGAAAGTGGAAGGAGTGTCGTATCCAAATCTTTCGAGATGTGTAAGGTAGGCTAAAAGTGATACTTTGGGTTTACTGTATAAATCTCCAGGTGTTACACCATAATTAGAGGCTGCGTGCAAACCAAGGGCGCATACCTGAATTGGAATGCGGTCAGGTGTTTCCCCTCTGTAAACAGCTTCAAAACGCTGGCGAGGTGTAATGGATTCCTTTTTCACCCGTTCTCTGATCTTGGCACAAATATCATCGACTTGTGCTTCTTCTTCCTTGGTCAATTGAATTCCATAATCTTTCATTGCAATCATTCTTCCTTTAATTATGGTTTTGTTTTTTTGCTAAGTACTCAATTTCATAATTTTGGTGTCATATCGACCATCGGGAGATATCTTTTACAGGCTCTCATCCCATCAAGATTTCTCACTTTGTTCGAAATGACAAATACGTAACCGCATTTATGAAACTCTATACTTAGGTATATTTTAATAATATTTTATGCAAAGCTATCATAATTTGTAATAATTGTTTGCTCAAATCGTGCCAACATTAAATATTATTTATATCAAAGTGTTATATGAATACATATGTATATATTTCTGTATTTAGAATATTCGCTTCTGTATTTAGAATATTTGTATTGGTTTAATCCGAATACAGAAATTTTTAATAACCTGCCGACAACACAAAAGTCATATTGTCACTGTATAGAGCTAATTTCAAAACTCTCCGAATCTATCTATGAAAGAAGTTCCGGGCACGAATTTTTATCAAGCTAAAGATGCTAAATTCTCAAAAAACAATAAAAGAGCTTTTAGAGGCACCAAAATCCTGATTTTTGGCGCAAACATTACAGTGGTTCGGCAAGTCCTTTAAGTTCTCTTCCGGATCTCTTATAGATTGGAGTTCTACGCGCTTCGGTGGTTTGGGAGAAAGAACTTCATCTTTAAGGGGATATCCCCCGCTTGCCTTTAGTTTTGGGTACTGTTTTGGATGTTTCTTCTTGCATTGGTTTTTCACGTGCTTCTATAGCGGTGGCATCACGGCGTATGTGGCCGACAACCTTTGGCTACAATGTTTTATAATCATTGCTTCGTAAATTTTTTGTGGCAGACTGTATGTTGTAAACTCTGTAAAGGATCGAGAGAACGTTGCGCTGGATGGTATTTTACATGCGAATTACCATCCACAAAGGCTTTTGCCATGTTGATGCGGTTTTTTTTCTTTCGTCCGAACCCTCGCCAGCGGAATTTCTTCATATGGCTTGGCAAATCGTGCAAGGGAATAACTTGAACAAATTCCAGCTCCTTATCAGAAAGTGGATCAAGTTCTTGCTCTAAACATGGAAAAAGTTGCATTCGGATGGTATTCCCAATATCAAAGAGAGTGTTCATATTATCGTTCCTTTCTTGGTTTAGGGAAATCAACAAGAAGATAATAGAACACTTTCTTGATATCATCAATAATATATTCGTTTTTTTGGTCTATATTTTTTAATATTACGATTGATCCAAGACTTTTGAAATTACCTCTATTCAATACCTTTTTTACTTAAGCAAAAAGACCTCAAAGGAATTAAGCTGGCAGCGGCATATAAAATGCCACCCTACTATCATTTTTTATAGTGCGGGGTTTTCATATCCTGCCCAAAACCCGATCTATTGTTTCATATGCGTTTTCTATCATTTCTCTATTGGCAATAGGACGGGGTTGATGAAATGCTATTATTTAAAACTGATGTTTGATATATATATTTATTATCCATTATCTTAATTGTCTATAGGTAAACCAACGGTTCTGTAAGGCTGCCCATAAGTAAGAATGTGAACCGCTCAACTATCTAAAAGGAGAGGTCGTAGATATTACCGAATTGAGCGGTTCACATATACGTCCTCCGGCTTTGCCGGAAGTAAAGTAAGCTAATAATTTTAGTAATGACATGAACAAAAATACTATAAAATGTCTTCCGACATTGTATCCATCAAAAATCGCATCAATTGCCTTGCGAGGAGTTAAACATTCACCAACTGCAGCCCTCCCAGTGACCCTTCCCGTCATCTACAACAAGTGCTTTTTCTCCGATTTCAGCTTTTTCCTGTAACACATCCTATACGCTGACAACATTATCCTGACCGTAACCGGGCAGAGAAGGAATTTCCGGCGTTGCTTCTATCCCAAGATTTACCTTTACACCCAGTCTTTCCATCTGTTTGTTGAGGTATCTGATACAGCCGCCGTATTCATCAATTCTTTTATTGCTATATGGAGATATGAGTTCCTCAATTAAATAACCTGAGCCACCGTGGAGTTCAACACCATCCAGGCCGGATTTTTCGCTAATCCTGCTGATATGCCAAAGGAGACGGCGCCCAGGATGCCTGCCTTGAAATCTCTATATCCGTCTGTCATAATGGACAAGCTGTGCAAGAACTTTACAATCCTGTTCATATACTGCTTCAGCAAGCAATTTTAATCTTGGAACAACCTTTTCATCACATATTTCTTGTATGAATAAAAATTCCCTTGAGTTGGGCATAATAATTCAAGCATGCTCATATATGTGATTCCGGCTCTGATGTTATATCTTTTCATGTTAAAAGATGCGGTACAGCGGGTGTTCTTTTTTAATATTTATTCCCTTTGCCTGCTCGCCATAGGCAATCATGGCATCCATAGTCGCGCAGGCAGGATAAACCCAGGAAGCATTTGCTATCGGGCCGTAAAGAATAAAATTTCCACCCCAACTGATGGGCAATAAATAACTTGAAGTTCCGCATACCTCAAATTCAGGACTGGCTTTTGCCTTTTTCTTCTTCCACTGGTACAATGCATTGGCAGGTGCACAACCGCCCGGATAGCCCAGCTTGTTCTTGATTTCCCAAATGGCCTGGCTTGACCAGCTTATGCTTGGGATATCAAGCACTCCGGTATCAATGAGCATATTTTCAATACCCGCTCTTTCGGCAGCTCCCAAAAGTTTTTCCTCAAGTAACTTAATCCTTTTTTTGGGCCTGATGGATTTTACATTAAAAGCTAAAATAACTGCGGTCTTGATCCCGCATTCCTTTATACAAGCCAGTTCTTCTTCGCTGTGATGGTCTTCGATTGAATTATATATCAGTCTCGGCAATACCTCTGTTTTGGCAAAATGCCTGATGGCATCCATCCTAACTTTTGCAATGGGCGAATCCACCAATATAGGCGAGGTGGAATTGGCAGCCACAAACTCGAGATAATTGATCAAGGCCGGAGTGGTATCGCCAATAACGTCAATTATACGTGGATTTCCCGTAATTGAGGATATCTCCGCTTCTTTGTCTAACAGTTCTTTGGCTTTTTGTTTATCAAATATACCCTTATCCGTGTCACTTACTATGCGATGTCCCTGGTAAAAAATACTACCCATAAGTACGGTTGGATTTTCACCCGGTTGACCGCCTATTGTTACATCACCTATCGTATAGGTTTTTTGTTCCTGAGTAAATGTCAACACTTCTTTATCACTCCTAGTTAAATATTCGTCGCCTATGCCATGGGAACAATATCATCCGCTTGTTCCTCTAGCCATTCCTTTGTTTCTTCCTCATCGCCTTTCATCAGGTCTTGAAGCTGTGTATCGGTATCTCCTGTTTTTTCTATCTCAATAAGCCAACCATCTCCATAAGGATCTTTCATTATGGTAGCCGGATCACCGCCGGATATTGACGGATTGACGGATGTAACCGTGCCTGAAACAGGGGCGATAATTTCTCTAACGGCTTTACTTGTCTCAACTGTTCCGATCACATCGCCCTTATTTATCGAAGTACCTGCTTCACATGTCATTTTAATGGTTACCAGTTTCTTTGCCGATCTTACTATTATATCGCTTAAACCGGCACGTATCTTTCCATTCTCTTTCTTTACCCAAAGCAACTCAGTGGAATATAAAACATCTTCCGGAAATACGAGTTCATAACCCCATAGGTTTTCCATATATCAATACCTCTTCATGTATACTTTTCAAAAAAACTGAATATCGAATATCGAACAAAAGAATTCGATTTATGAAGTGTTGTGCGGATTTTAAACAACCCCCTTTATCCCCCTTTTTTAAGGGGGAATCGTACCGCCTTACTTCATCATTTGGTGCTGGTTATGAACCTCAGATATTACTTATTTATTAAGTGGAAACCGACTCAAATATTCCCCCTTAGCAAAGGGGGCAAGGGGGTTGTTTGCTTATATCTTTTATCTTCCTTCGATATTCATTATTAATTATTCAATATTCATTTATTCACTTTAATTACTACCTGTTCTTGAGCAATGCTACTTCACCCGCTTTTAACATCTTAACTTTTTTAATGGCTTCAATAGCGCTGGTTCCCGCTGCATCGGCTCCGTATTCTTCGGCTTGCTCATCAGTAAAGGCCCAGCCACCGACTATGTAAATCAAATTATCCCGGACACCTGCATCAACAAGCGCTTTATTGATATTTCCACAATAAGCTTTCACAGGAGATAAAATAGCTGAAGCACCTACTACAGTTGCATTATGTTTTTTTGCGGCTTCCGCAAATTCCTTTGCAGATTTGTTCTCACCGATATCAACGACATTGTAGCCATTGGCAGTAAAAACGGCTCCCACTATACGCTTTCCGATAAAATGCACGTCTCCTTCTACCGTCCCGATTATCAACGTTTCACCCATAGGTTTGCCGCCTGCCTCAATCAAAGGGCGCAGTTTGTCGGTAGCATCATTTAACATGTCCCCGGCAATAACCAGATCGCTCATGAAGCGCTTGCCTGTGTCGAACCCCTCGCCGATGATGTTTAAACCGGGGTTCATACCTTCCATAATCATATCAAGAGGGGCTACATCTATCTTAAGTCCCTCGTCAATCAACTCAAACAATAAGTCGTCATCAAGATCAATGACGGCGTCTTTCATTTTCCCCAAAATTTCTGCTTTATTTGACATAGTTCTCATCTTTCCTTTTTAAAGTTATGCTTCTTATATCTTAGCAAATTTCATAGATGCCGCTATACTAGCGTCTAAATGTTCAGGGGTTGTATAATAATCAATAGCACCCAAACCTATCGTGCATCTGTTGTTGGGTATTTTTTTGGCGGCATCGCATCTTCCTTTTATCTCTTCCTCTATTTTGGACATAGGTCCGCTAACCAGGAGTTTGTCTGAAGGAGCATAGCATCCATACATGTTATTTTTTTGCAGAAAATCATTTACAATATTGTAATCGTTAATATCGCCAGTACACATAACACCGTCAAAGCTGTCATCTCCCAAAGCTCCGGCTTTAAGCATTTCATCCAGCCAATCGATTGCCCCGTTGAAGGCCCAAGCATGTAAGATCGGTTTTTTCACTGCCGCTTTTACTGCTTTGCCGATTCTTGCGTACTCACCGGCAATCCACTCTGAGCCTTTAATGGGGTACATCCCGACAACCGAGCACATATAGCTGTAATCAACTTTTCCGAGATTTGTTACCGCCGTACCCAGTTTTATCAGCCAGTCGGAGGCTAAGTTTGACGCTTTTTTACAGAGTTCGGGATTCTTGCGCATAAATTTTAAATATTGATTGTAGCCCGTCATATGAGCGCATGCAAAGCCGTCAGGCCCTTCACAAAATGATCCTTCGATGGGCATAATGTTGCTTAGTTGATACTTATCAAATATCCGTCTCATTTCCTGGCAAAACCAGAGATATTGGGCAAACATGCCATGTTTGGTTGGATCAGGAGCTTCCAGTCCTTCAAGATCTTCAATTGTTTTTATCGGCGGGTCTGCTTCATGCACCGGATTGCCGTTTTCAATGAACATGGAATCACAACCGAACAATTCTTCGCCATAAGAAATAGGCCCGCAAAACATTCTTTCCATCTTATAGCGGGCTGTGGTAGCCAGATGTGATTTAACCAGCAACTTGGGATAATAATAGGCATCGATGGACTTGACTGCATCGGCAAATCCGTCTAAAGTACGCATTGCATAAGAGGGATGAAAAAACGTCTCAACAACCAGACGGTCTCTCTCCTTGCCTTCCATAGTAGCTTTGAAACGCTCCATAGGCGTCATCTCTTCTTCCGAGATATTCTTGTGAATCTTCTCGCAGTAACGCTCTATCTCTCTTTCCTCTTCGGGACTCCATGATAAACTGGCATTTAATTCATCCAGTGATTTCGCATAATAGGGCCCAGCACCTTTCATTTTTCCTAATTTAATACTCATATACTTTTGTCTCCTTTTTTGTATAATAGTTGTTTAGTGACACTCACTCCCTTATTTATTTAATAGTCATTTATTTTTAGTTTGTAGGGTCGATTATCCGGTTGCCCCTGCGTTTTTATTTAGACAACATTAAGAAATTATTCACGCTAAAATAGCTGGCATCCAGTTTTGAAGCAGGCATATATAAGAATTGTTCCGGGTCTGCTGATCTGTTTACACTTGTAGCATGTCTATATTTTTCGTCTATATAGAGTTGGCAATCAAAATCTACTGCGTTATTATTACCACTTGGCGATTCACTATAGTGCAGCAAATTAACTACCCATGTCCGGAAATCACCGGATTTTTCCCAAACCTCTTTGTACCATATGGTATATGTTTCCTGATCAACATAGTTTAAATGCTTTCCCCAGTTATAATACGGATCTTTAGGCATCTGTTCTACAATCCATACTTTTCTTGGAACATAGGTAATATTAAGAGGCGCCCAGGATGCGCCCTTCCAGTTTGGATCTTCATAGCCGAATTTGAGATGAGTGCCGGTATAGGGATATGGCCTGATCATCCTTCCATCCGGCAATTCCTTTGCCGGAAGCATATCAGGACTGGTGAAACCGACAAGAATTGTCTTCTCGCCAACATATTTCCATTTCATTGAGCTGGTTTTACCACCCCACATGTAATTCATATCCATCCATGAATCAGAGCCCATATAGGGGTCAGACCTCGTCGTTGAGCCGGTTTGCCGAATCCTTCGAATGGCAGGAACATAAGCATAATTGCTATCTTCCTTTGCGCCTATATAAATGATTGCCATTGTATTGGTTCCTCTGGTGCTCATCGGCTCCAAAACTCTTTGAAATTCATACTGCTCAACCATATCAGGATTTCTTATTTCCTGACCTGGCGGCCGGCCGACCATATAAAGGCGTGAGTCCAGACCAGTTAAATAACGTTCCTCTCCTGTATTATTTATCCACATAATACGGATTTTGTCTCTTGAGGCCATAAAACGATCTACCGTGAATTTGAAGTTATATATGATCTCTAACCCGGCCTTGGGATCTTTAAAATCAATATTAGGAAAAGGGAAACTGTAAATATTTTTGGGGAATTTCCCGGTGCTTTTACTGATCAATTCGCCCGCATGATTTACATCGAATTTCCCTTCATTCTTTTCGCTTGCCGCGATGAAGCGGATAGGAAGTTTGTATTCGAAATTTATATTCCCCGGAGTAACAACAAAGTCACCTCTTTCAACAGCTCGGTACATAGCCGGAATGAGCAGGTCTTTGTATTGATTGCAGTTAGTCTTGTCGATCACCTTTGGCAAATCCAGAGCCTTAACGGTACCGCCATACAAAAGCAGAATAAACAACGTACAAAGTGACAATCCGAAACACTTTAAAATTTTCATTCGTTTCATTTCTCCTTTTCCTCCCTCCAGGTTTATGGTTATTATAGTTATCTTTCTCTCCGGCATTAAACAGCCCTTTTGAGGATCGCATTAAATAGCAAGCAATGTCAGGCAAGACATGAAACAACAAAAGGGCTGTTTAATGCCGGAGATAGCCTCATATTGTGACGCGTTTTAACCCGCTATCTTCGATGTTTGTAAATTTGTACTCAATTCATAGTATCATGACAGGAAACACAAAACCCATCAGGAGATTTTGCAATATGTGCCTTATGGCAAATATTGCAATCCACCTCGCCATAATGCGAATCATGGGGGTTTAAGCGTGTTTTGCCCTTTGTGAGCTTAATAATATCTGCGTAGCTCCCATGACACTTAAAACAAATCGTACTAGAATACTTCTGTACCGGAACAGGCGACGCAGTAGCAATATTTCCATGTGACTTTTGCAGATCTTTTGCATTGTGGCAATCCGAACAGACATTTCCAGCCGCGGCATGTTTGTATGCCAGCTTATTATTATCTGCCATTGACTTTACTTCTTTAGTGTGACAATCAGCGCAACGGGCTTTAGAGTTCCATACAAAAGGTGATGCAGTTGAATTTATTTCAGCTCTTCGATTACATGCAGCAACCAGCGATATCAAAATAAATAATACTGCAAGAACTAATATTATCTTTTTCAAATCAATTTTACTCCTTAATTGATTCCTCGATACTTTTACTTACAACTATTTTACTCTGACCTTTAACTTTCACTCTTAAATGCGCTGGGAAACCTTGGACAGAATATTACTGATGACGAAAACGAGCAGACAACACAAGCCAATTGTTCCAGTACCACATAGCCATACAACAACTTCAGACCAGCCGGAATTTAGTGCCAATGCGACCGGAGCAGTGGTTGAACCAAGCACACCGCCGTATATAAATGTCGGTACAAAAAGAAGCAGCAATTTGCGTGCACCTGACAGATGCGGCAGCAAGCAATATAGTGCCGCACCAAGTACAAAGCCACCAGTGGCATCAGCAAACGAAAACCATATAGGTGCACCAAAAAAGTGAAACGGTTGGTTGCCATAGAACGCACTCAAATCAAACCATTCGCAAATCGACACAGCAAGCCAATCAATAAGGACCAGCGCAAAGAAATATTTCATAGCTTGCACTACATTTATGCCGCGTTCAAAACGGCGCATCAGCAAATACGCAGCACCACCAAAAAACCATGCATATCCGATAGGTACGAACCAAGGTATTGTGCGTCCATATGCGGAAAAAACAGAGAGGGGGTTTTCTACCGGATACCAGTATAGCAGCGTATTATCGAATACAGGCTCGATCAGAATAGCGGAAAATGCAGCGCCAAGAAAAACCAGCGGCATTACCGGGCCTCGTTTGCGCTCGGCTGAAAGTGCCCACCACAGCAACAACACCACAACAATAAATATAGTGCCGACCAAAAAAATTATACCGCTTAGCGGCGGTGCCGGCATCACCGGCATAGCTGGAACAGAAACATTCATTACAGTCTCCTCACTTTTATATCTTCTTACTTGTTAGTATTCCGCTATCCATGTTGTTTTGCAGCGTGTTCACAAGCCATGTAAGAGGTTGTCATCGACCCGGCGGCGCTCCATATAACAGGATGATCAAATATGACCTCTCCGGCTCCTCCGCCGGCTGTAAAATATGTGGCATAAAGCCCGGGAATAATGTTCTGGTTCATATCCAGTACCTGCATGTTATGATTTACACGAAGGCCGCATGAGGTTGAGCCCATAGAGCAACCTATTTTTATTCCATAAAACGGCGGATCTTGAAGAGGTATCAAAGACTGAGGATCTTCTCCAAATTCAGGATCTGTTCCGGCTTTACAATATCCATTCCACTTATTAACAGCTGTTTTGAATCTTTCGGAATTCAAGCCTAATTTTGCAGCCAAGCCTTCATAGGTATTCGAGCTTTTTATTGCTCCCATAGCAATAGATTCATTTACTCCTACCCGCCAGTCTCTACTAAAAAGCCTTGGTATATGCCATTCTTTCATAAGGGGTAAATCGGGGGTTATAGGTATCTTACAACCTACAGGATTTTGCTTCCATATATTGATTTCGTAATTACTATCGAAAATTATATATGCCCTATGACCGGGCTGAGCCATTATTGCCGCCGGTCTTTTAAAAAATTGCATCGGAGAGCTGCTTATGTTCATGAATCTTTCACATGCCTTGTTCAAATGAAGCCAGGCACCCCTTGCCAATTGGATATCACCGGAATATAAATATCTGAACCATGGTCCATTTACTTCTGAGAAATCTATTCCTCCGTCAAAACCTGTGAAGGTATCATAACCTGCCAAATCCGCACCTGCACCCTGTCCCATTCTGATACATTCTCCTGTATTGGAAGGCAGAGCCATCGATACGCTGCCGACTCCATTATAGGCAGTTGGAACATATTTTTTAAGCATATTTTTATTGTGCGAAAAACCTCCTGCAGAAAGGATCACAGCTTTATTAGCTTTTATAAATATGGTAGTTCCTTCCAGCATTTTTTCTGCTTTAACACCTACTACCCTGCCTTTTTCCATAACCAAAGCAACAACTTTGGTATTTAGCAGTGTATCCCCGCCTTTTTTTTGCATAAGTGCATAAGCGGGATTTAAAGCTCCTCTCATTGCTGCGTGTCCTATGTTTCTGTCATCACCTTTGAATGCAGGTGAGTAGATGGGACCAAACGGATTTATAATCCATTCCACACCTATATCAGCCAGCCAATCAACCATTTCACCGCATTTAATTACAGTTGCACGAGTCAAGGCTTCATTAACAGTATAATTCGATTTTTCCACTGCCATACGCACAGTTTTTTCCAGGTCAAAAGGTGGGAAGCCGGGTATAGGCGGCACCTTTTTAGCCCCAAAAGCAAACAAGGCTCCAGCATGCCATGTGGTTCCGCCTACAACCGACATTTTCTCTAAAGCAATAACAGAGCTTCCCATCTGAGCAGCTTTTGCTGCACCAATAACACCACCCCCTAATCCAACAACAACAATATCCGCCTGTTTATCCCATATCGCAGGTGGATCTATCGGAGGAATAGGTTTGACATCATCCGGCTCCACGGGTTGGCAATCTCCGGATGAAGATGTAACTGTGCCCGCTATCGCCTTACCGGCAGTGCTTGAATTCAAAAAAGCCGCAGATCCTAAAACTGCGCCGCCAACCACCACTTCGGCATTCTTTAAAAACTCTCTGCGGGATAATCCTGAGTTCTTTTCCTTTATATTTTCTTTCATTTCGACTTCCCTATGATATTGTCAAGGTACAAGCGTGCTTGCATGTCCGAACAGCGCACGTACGGCAACGAACGGACCGGTGCTAAACAACAGGAAAAGCCCATTCATGACTAATATCCAAACTCCCAGACGCGCCAGTTCCCGCCCAAATCCTGCCTGAATATGATCAACTCCAAACCATGATTCGAACCTGACCCGTTCATCCGGACCGCGCATGCCCAATATCCAGGTGGTAATAACCCCGTAAAGAACAAAAAGTGCTATTGGATACACGACAGGAAAGTTGCCTCTATCCGTTGCAATTGCAGGGCCTATGTAATCCGTGTAGGACCACCAACCTTGACTTGCGGCAAAGCCTTCCACAAGCAGATCAAAAAGATAAAAGCTTGGTATCACAACAACAAGTATCCAGCGGTTTTTTCCTAAGTTTGGATATTTTTTGTGAAACTTATTGATCAGAGCAAGCATCAACAGATATATAGTAGCAAAAAAAGGGCCGTAAGACAGTATGATCGCCCATGGTTTGTTCGGTGCAGTCCAAAGGGTTGAGCCCCAAGGCATTAGAGAAAATGCAGGGTTAAAGAGCAGATATGCACCCCAATCCGCATACCATTCCTGCCAGAACATGGTTGTGGCGGAAATATATAAAAGCGCTCCGAAAGTAAAAGCTCCGCCACGAACTGACTGCGTGATGAAAAAAGCAAGCATGATAAGGGAAATAATAGGTACTATAATTTCCTGAATCCAGATATAAGATGGATTGTCAAACTTAGGAGACGCTTGTCTGGTGCTAACATCACCCACTGTACCAATCGTTTTGCCGGATTGCTTGTTAAGAGCATTTGGCCTTTCCGTTTCCGCAAAAACTGACTTCGTAAAAATTACAATTAGAAGTAAAAGGAAGCTCGAAACAAGAATCTTTTTAAACATAGTTTTACCCTCCTCCATTTGTTAACGGTCAAAGATAAGGAATAAAAGTGTTGGCATAGGTCTTTGAAATTTTACCTTAACGGCTACACCGGGCAAGGTATCGGATGACTCTCGCTGAGGCAAGTTTACCTGGTAAACCGGAAACAGCTCCACCCGGATGGGAACCGGCAGCTCCTAAAAAAAGTCCTTTCACAGGAGTTACATACCCGCCTAATCCCCAGGCCGGCCTTAATGGACCCGACCGAAGAAGAGCAAAATCAACATGGGTTACACATCCGTTAACAGCACCTGTCCGCTCACAAAGATCTTTAGGTGTTTCAACCCATCGCCCTATCTCAAGTGAATCGAGGTTGTCAAAGTAAAGCATAGCTTCAGACATTATTATATTTTCCGCTTTTTTCCGTAAAGATTGCCAGCCTTCAGCAGGATATGCCGGAACAGCAGGCGGATACAGATATAAAACATCCTGCCCGTCAGGTGCCTGACTCGGATCGCATGCTGTTGGAACAGCTGCCCAGTAATAAAGACCGGGTGTAAGCTCACCCCGCATGGAGTTTGCAAAGGAAGATCGTATTTCTTCTGCTGTTCCGATAATTAATGCAGGCACCCTGAGATCGACACCGTCTTTTCTGAGCTTCTGATGTTTGGAAATTTGAACACGGCCCTTAAGAGCAAGATCGATTTTCATTGGTGCAGCACCTCGGGCATTTGCAGGAATATGATCGACGCGTGCCTTCATTCGTCTGTCTATGGCGCCATCAGGCAACAGGCTACCCAGTGCTGTACGCGGGTCACAGGCTGCCAGCACGGAATCCGCTTTAATTATACGCCCATCGGCAAGGCGGACACCTTCTGCATGCCCTTTGGTAACAAGTATTTCTTCAACAGGTGTTCCGGTCAGGACAGAACCCCCACCTTCGTACAACCTTTTTTTAAGAGATTCCGCCAGTGATTGCATACCTCCGACCGGGCGGCCGACTCCTACCCGGTGCAAAAGAGCAACTATAATATGGGCAAGCCCGCTGCCATCAGCATCTATTGGGCCAGCGCCTCCGGCAAGTCCCAAAAGAGCCGCAATAACAAAAGGATGGTCGAAACGTTCGCACACAGCCTGATCAGCCGTACCCAGGGCAAGAGCTCCTATCTCGCCGAGCCGTTTACGATGGGATGTTAATGAACGAAGTGAACGAAAAACTTCTCTGATGGATGGTCTTCGGGGATCGGAGCGCATCATGGGAAGGGCGACACCAAGAAGTGCTTCAAGTGTATTGGCAAATTCAAGATAAGCCCTGGCATCCGATGGAGAATATCGCCTTATTTCATCTGCTGTTTTTGAAGGATCACTCCAGAATGCTATGGACTCTCCTTCGGGTGAAAGATAGGCGTATGAAGGATTGGGATCTACGGTGATGAATCCATGCTTCCTCAAATCCAGGTCCTCAATTATGCTGGATGTGCGAATAAAGATAGCATCTACTGCGCACGGGTGAATGATATGCTTCGGCGCTGACTTGATAAAAGGGCCGGAGGCAGTCATGCCTCCGACATTTTTTTGCGCCTCAACTACTACTACATTATGTCCGGCTTTTGCCAGATAACATGATGCCACAAGGCCATTATGACCTCCGCCTATTACTACAACATTAGTATTTATTTCACTGCTTGCTGAAGATTGCATAGGCATTTTCATGGCTAATTTCCTCATTGGTTGCATTTATATTTTATGATGTTAGATACTCTGACCCACTAAAAGCGGGGCAGGGTATCCGCGAACTAGTCGTTCTCAATCCTTAAATAAACAAAACAATTATGTACATTATCAGAATCGATGCTCAACCCTTCCATTAAAAACGGTATTAGATAACTTTTACAGTCTCTATATAAGCAAGCACGATTTGGCACCCTCACTTTCCAATCTTAGCGATGTTGCAGTTCCGATGTCACCTGCACCGCCGGTAATAAATGACATTGTTATCTAATCTATGCATTTTAGTTTTCTTTATTTATATCGCTATAATTTTCTTCCCAGATTATAGCCGTCATAGATGGCATCCAGAGCTAAGCGCGGTGATACACAATCACCCGCTGCATGCAACTCCTTTACCTTACCTTTCAGGGCATAGTAGAGACGATTATTCGATCTGCTTCCTGTAGCAAGAACCACCGTATTCACTCCCTCAATCTTTCTTACCGCATTGGAATAAATATCGAGAACCGTCAGTGTATTTCCCGATATTCCTATTAGCTCCGTATTGGGAGTGAAAATACAGCCCTTGGGCCGTACCCTGAAATAGAAACTGAGCAAATCGCTTGTCGCGGCCAATTCCATACCCACAAAAAGCAATGGTGTAATGATTTCCACATACTTGTTCTGGTCAAGTAGATATTCTGCCGTTGCGCAGCACTGCCAATGACCGTCTCCGCCGTCTACTACAACAACACTCTGCCCAACTTTTACTTTTTCCAGCAATACATCCTCTACCGTAACCACATTATTCTGATCAATTCCCGGGATAGGAGGCAGGAAGGGGACTGTACCGGTCGCAATCACCACCGCATCCGGCTGTTCACTCTCGATAAGCTCCGGCGTTGCCTCAATTCCCAAATTAACCTTTACCCCAAGTATTTCCATCTGCTTGGCCAGATACCTTTTTATGCCACCGAATTCTTTCCTGGCAGGTGCTTTGACAGCAATGTTAACCTGTCCACCCAGCTCCTTATGATTTTCATAAAGTACTACCTCATGACCTCTCATCCTGGCTACCCTGGCCGTCTCCATCCCTGCTGGTCCACCCCCTACCACTACCACTTTCTTTTTGAACTTAGCTGGCTCTAATGTGCCTATTTCCTTCTCAAAACCAACAACAGCATTCTGGGTACAGGTAATTGCTTTCCCTTTTGAAGCTCTTCCGAGACAGCCCTGATCGCAGGCAATACAGTAACGAATCTCTTCCAATCTTCCCTCTCTGGCTTTATTGGGAAGCTCGGGATCAGCTATAAGGCCTCGAACCATTCCCACCATATCACCCTGACCATTGGCCAGAATGTTTTCCGCCTGAACGGGATCATTAATCCTGAAATCATTTAATATAGGAAGATCAACGGCTTCTTTGAACGACAAAGCATAAGGGACATAGAGTCCCAAAGGCGTTTGCATACCACAACCGATACCTTGAATTCCTTCATAGAAGGGGCCTCCGATATGAATAAAATCAATTTGCCTGGTCTCTTCTAGTTGTTTTGCTATTTCTTTATAGTCATCAATCGTATTTCCATCTTGCAGAAAATCATCGCCGGGAAGCCGGTAACCTACTACAAAATCATTTCCAACGGCCTTGCGAATCTCGTCTATTACCTCAAGGGGAAAGCGCATACGATTTTTCAGGCTCCCGCCATATTCGTCTGTTCTTTGATTTACTGCCGGTGACATAAACTCATGCAGTAAATAACCGGAGGCCCCATGAATTTCTGCACCATCTAAACCGGCTTCTTTGACAAACAATGCCGAGCGAGCAAAGGCCTTAACCGTTTCTTTGATATCTTCAATCTCCATAGCTTTGGGAATAAAACGAAACATGACGGTTGAAGGAATTGCGGAGGGAGCCCATGTAGGGAGGCGGCTAAGCTCAATATCCGATTCTCTGCCCGCATGAACTAATTGCACAAGCATCCGCCCTCCCTCACTATGTACAGCCTCACCGAGTTTTCTCAGCATAGGAACGGCCTTCTCATCATAAACCTCCTGAATGCCCGCCAGATCTCTGCTGTTTTTCATTACTGACATCATTCCAGCAATCTGTAAACCGGTGCCGCCTCTGGCTCTTGCCTTATGATACTCCACATACCGATCGTCTATGATATAGTTTGTTGTCAGCATGTTCCCATGTGGGCCAAAATATATCCTATTTCTTACGATCATGTTTCCGATTTTTATCGGAGTGAATAAATAGTTAAATTGCCCTTCCATCCCAAACTTGTTCCTTTTTATAAAAGATCTTATTTCTTCTTACTTAATCACCTTTTTAAAATCGATATAAAGATCTTCCATAATCACTTGCAAAGTCTTCCATGTAAAAAAGCCAAACCTTTATCAATCGAGCAAACGGGACGGCGCTGATGCAATACGAGGCAAAGCAGAACATGCCGTCGGCTATTTCTTTTTTTTAAGACTTCGACTCCGCCACAGCCCTCTCCAAAGGATGACGGGCATGTACCAGACAACATTCCAGGAGAGAAGATCGAATATGCCCCACAACGCCTCGGGTCTCACAAAGGCCGTCATGGGCATGCCGCCCATCGCCATGCCCCGGACGACGAGTCGTTCGCCATCACGTTTCAACGTTTTTATTTGCATTATTGTTCCGCCGTTTCCATCTACAAGCTTCATAATCGTTTTTCCTTCCGATATTACTTTTGTGATACAGCATGTTCGACGGCAGTATAACCGGAGGTAGTCGACATGCTGCAACCCCCGAGAAGACCAAAACCCATCGGCATTCTACTCTGTCCGATACTTCCACCGGCCGTGAAAAATCCGGCGTATAGCCCGGGTATAGGCTTTGAATCCATATCCAATACTTGCATGTGACGATTAGTCCTTAAGCCACAGCCGACCGGTCCCATACTGCCGCCTGCTTTAAGCCCATAGAAGGGAGCGTGCTTTATCGGTATCAGATACCGGGGAGGTGTATCAAATTCCGGATCTTCACCGGCATCACAATATTTATTCCATTTGTCTACGGCTTCTTTAAATAAAAACTTATCCAGGCCTAACTTTTCTGCTAACTCCTCCAATGTATCGGCTACTCTTATTGCTCCCAAATCGATTGATTCTTTCACAGCTTCCCGCCAATCATCCGGGCAAAGCAGATTATTTCTGGTAACTGTATTCAAGCCAGGGATATCCGACGTGATGGGGCGTTTGCATGACAGCCCCAATGGGACATCATCCTGGATCTTCCAAATATTTTCTTCGTACTTGTTATCGAAAATCACATAGGCCCTTCCCCCGGGTTGCGCACCCATGGCGGGCGGCCTTAACATGTATTGGCCTAAGTTGTTGTCCATCATCATAAATCTTTCGCACGCTTTGTTTAGGTGCAGCCACGGGGCCCTCGATAACTGAACATCTCCGGAGTATAAATATCTAAACCACGGGCCGCCTTTTTCCATGAGGTCTATCCCCCCCTCAAAGCAGGTACATGAGTCAAATCCCGCCACATCAGCTCCTGCTCCAAGCCCCATCCTGAAACATTCTCCGGTATTTGACGGCAGAGACATCGATACACTGCCGACACCTTTATAGACTGAGGGTGCATATTGCTTAAGCAAACTTCGATTGTGCTGCATACCGCCGGCCGACATAAGTACGGCTTTTTTTGCTTTTATGAAGATGGTGGTTCCCTCCGGATTGGTAGCTTTCACCCCCACAATTCTGCCATTATCTCTCACCAATGCGGCTACCTGAGTGTTGGTGTGAAATTTCACGCCCTTTTCCTTGCACTTTTCGGTCAGAAAGTTCATAAGGTCTGTCATCGGAATATAACATAATCTCTCGTGGCCGCCTTTGGAGGTGACTGCGGGATATCCTGCTCTCTCGTTCTCCCATTTAAAACCCTGATCTTCTATCCAATCTACGACTTCACCACTCTTTTGTATCATGTTACGAAACAAATGGATGTTGCCTGTGTAACCCGTCTCAAAAAGGCTTCCCATGGCAACTTCATTTACATCCCATTCTATCCCTTCTTTTTTCTGTATTCTGCTGTTGTAAGCGTAAAAGGCGCCGGCGTATTGGGATGTCCCGCCGGTAAATTTCAATTTCTCCAAAAGAATCACGGAGTATCCCTCCGAGTTGGCTTTTAGAGAGCCTGCAAGGCCTCCTCCTCCAGATCCGACTACTACTATATCGGCTTCCTGATCCCATTTTGCCGGTGGGTCTACCGGCTGGATCGGTTCAGCATCTTCAGGTTTATCGAGTGGCTTTTTTCCTACTCTCCAATCATAATCTTTGTTCATTTTTGCCTCCATCGTTTTTATTTATTTGTATCAAATACTCATTTTGAATCTAAATATATATGCTTAAATCATGCCAATAATATAATATAACATATAATCAGATGTTTATAGCTATAATCAATATTTCATGTGGTTAAATATAAACAAACATGTTTACATATGAACGCATAGGGTGTTATTTAAATTCTTATTTAGCCAACAATAGGGGTGAATTTTATGGATATAGATGCAAACGAATTTTTCCGTCAGGCAACAATGAGAATATGCGGAAGCCTGGATATAGAAACCGCTATGTGGAAAGCGCTGGAATATTTGGAACAATTTATACCATTAACCGGAATGAATCTTGTGCTGGGTGAGCCTGGCATGCCTGCCATAGAAACACTTGCCCAGGTAAGCCGCTATAAGATAGAAAAGATGGATCGGATTCTTTCTTTGCCTTCCGAAGTTCGATCCGAGGTTGAAAACCAATGGGCAAATCTTGATGGTGTTTCAATAATCAACAAGCCTGAGATGTTTCCACCTACCCTGAAAGTAATTAGTTTGCTCGATAGACCCGACATGTCAATCATGACCATGAGATTGAAATTAAAAGATAATAGGTATTTTGCACTTGTGACATATTTAATTGGACCGGATCAATACGAAAGTGAACACGCCAGACTTTTGTCTATGCTGCACGACCCCTTTGCAATCGCCATGTCAAATGCTCTTAGGCATGAAGAGGTCTTAAAACTAAAAGAAATACTTGCTGATGACAACAGGTTTCTTTATCAGGAAATGCTTCGTATTTCAGGTGACGAAATTATAGGAAAGAATACAGGGCTGAAGCAGGTTTTTGATATGGTCAATCAGGTAGCTTCTGTGAATATTCCAGTGCTTTTGCTTGGTGAAACCGGAGTCGGCAAGGAAGTAATTGCCAATGCTATTCATTATTCTTCGCCCCGGAAGAATCAGCCGTTTATCAAGGTCAATTGTGGCGCAATACCTGGAACTCTTATTGACAGCGAGCTTTTCGGACATGAAAAAGGTGCTTTTACAGGGGCATTATTTCAAAAGCGTGGCAGATTTGAGCGGGCTGATAAAGGAACCATACTGCTGGATGAAATCGGAGAGCTTCCGCAAGAAGCGCAGGTAAGACTTCTGCGGGTACTACAGGATAAGCAGATAGAACGTGTCGGCGGCACAATGCCGGTACCAATAGATGTAAGAGTTATTGCTTCTACAAACAGGGATTTAAAGAATATGGTAATTTCTAAACAGTTCAGAGAAGACCTTTGGTTCAGGCTGAATGTGTATCCCATCAAAATTCCACCCTTACGAGAAAGACAAGGAGATATTCCGGAACTTGTTTACTACTTTATAAATCGAAAATCTATTGAAAAAAACATAACCTCTCCACCGAACATTGACAAGGAAGTTATTGATCAGCTAAAAACTTATAACTGGCCCGGCAATGTGCGCGAACTGGAAAACATTGTTGAACGGATCTTAATTCAATCCCAGGGACAAAATATTTCAGGTCCACTTATGTTTGAAGATACTATTTTCCAAAAATCAGAATCAGGAGCGTTTCGTCAGCCGATTCCGATTTATAGTAAAATAAATGATGCGGAAGGCAAAACTATTATGCACTTAAAAGAAATAGCTAAAACCATTTTTCCACAATTTGACTTAGAAAAGCTTACATCGTCGTTAAACAAAACAGAACCTATGGAATTAGAAGAAATCATATCGTTACACATTCAGAAAGCAATAAAAATAACAGGAGGCAAGATAAACGGGCCTGGAGGGGCAGCTGAACTTCTTAATATAAACCCTAATACACTTAAAAGTAAAATTCGAAAGATGGGTTTATTAAAAAATAAAAGAGATCAAAAAATTCATTTTAATAATTGATGACATATTTTATTTTGTTTCTGATCCTATAATTGTTGGATAAGGAAGCTTGGATTTCCAAACAGTATCCGAACCAAATCTACATGAATAGTTAATAAAATCAAATAAAACATAGTATGTAACTACTACCCAATCTTCACCAATACACGCAAGTTCCATTCTCTATCCCTGTTGAAAGTTTTTAACTCTAAACCATGACTCAAAACGGACACGATCATCTTTATTTCAGAATTTCAGATTTCCTATTAATAGAACACAATAGAACCTTATACTGTTAATAATGGTCGAACCTTTTCATAACTAAAGATAAAAGCGGAAGAATTTTTTAACAATCTCACCACCAAAGGAGTTCTTAAAATGATAGAGAAAATCACATTGGAAAACGTTATCGGTAAAGTACATGAAATGTCCTCTATAGATATTAACTTGAGCTACTGACAGCCGGTTTTTTTTTATGTACATGTTGTGATTCCCAGCGTTTATCAAGATAATACAAAATAGGAACAGTCATGCGTGAGAAAAGAAGAGAAGCGACTTCGCCGGCCATAAGAGATATGGCAAGCCCTTGGAATATAGGATCAAACAATATTACCGAAGCTCCTACCACAACAGCAGCCGCAGTTAGCATCATCGGCCTGAATCTAACAGCGCCTGCATCAATTACGGCAAGATCAAGGGGCATGCCCTGAGAGACACGAAGCTCGATGAAATCAACAAGGATTATGGAATTTCGTACAACAATACCTGCACCTGCAATAAAGCCTATCATAGATGTTGCCGAAAAGAAAGCGCCCATTATCCAGTGTCCGGGCAATATACCGATTAAGGAAAACGGAATAGCTGCCATAATTACAAGAGGGGTTGAAAAGGATTGAAACCATCCGACTACAAGAACAAATATTAAAATAAGCACAACGGCAAAAGCTATTCCCAGATCACGGAAAACCTCATAAGTGATATGCCATTCGCCATCCCATTTCATGGAAAACCGGCGATCCGATTCCGGTAGCGCTGCGGTATGCTGAACAATTTTATATCCTTCCGGAAGAGATATGGCATCAATAGCTTTTTTCATCTCCAGTATGGCATAAACAGGGCTTTCTTTCTCACCTGCTACATCACCTGTTATATAAACCACAGGCATAAGATTTTTATGATATATGCTTTTATCGTTTTTTGTATCGGATATTTTAACAAGGCTGGACAGCGATATAAGCTTTCCGTCCGGTTGAGATATTTTTATGGATTCCAATCGTTCGATTCCGGCCCTTTTCGAAAGAGGAAGCTTCAGCATAATGGGAATATCTTCCTTTTCTTTCGGCTGGTGAAGAAGGCCTGCCTGTCTTCCTGAAAGGGCCAGATCAAGGGTTTGTGCTATCTGTGCCGCACTGATACCGTGAAGTGCTGCTTTTTGCCTGTCAATTTCAATACTAACCCTTGGCTGATCATCTTCCATGTACCAGTCAACATCAACAACCCCTGATGTTTGCTCAAATATTTTCATAACTTGTTTAGCGATAAGCCGCTGCCGGTTGTAATCAGGGCCGTATATTTCAGCAACAAGTGTAGATAACACAGGAGGACCGGGCGGCACTTCCGCAACTTTAATTCTGGCATTATACTTTTGGGCAATTATTTGCAATGCAGGCCTTACGCGTTTTGCTATCTCATGACACTGGTCTTTTCTTTGCCCTTTTGAGACGAGATTAACCTGAATGTCAGCAACATTATTTCCTTTACGCATGAAATAATGGCGTACAAGCCCGTTAAAATTGAAAGGCGCCGCAGTGCCTGCATAGATTTCATAGTCAACAACCTCATTTACGGTTTTTATATAATCACCCATTTCAAGAGCTGCCGAAAGTGTATTTTCCAGGGTGGAATTTTCCGGCATATCAATTATGACCTGAAACTCACTTTTATTATCGAAAGGAAGCATCTTGACATGGACTTTCTTAATCGCAACAAGAGCACAGGAGATTAAAAGAAGACCTACCACCAACAAAAGAAACGTATAACGCCAGAAAGGTATTTCAATAAGCGGAGTCATAACCTTACGGTAAAACAGTGTGCTCCATCCTTCTTTCTCATGTTTTGCCGTTTCATTTTCCTTGTGGCTTATAAGCTTCATGGAAGCCCATGGTGTGACTATAAAAGCTACTATAAGCGAAAAGACCATTGCTGCCGAAGCACCTACAGGAATCGGTCGCATATAAGGACCCATAAGACCGCCGACAAAAGCCATAGGCAAAATGGCGGCGATAACTGTCATGGTTGCAAGTATGGTCGGATTTCCGACTTCATCAACTGCTTCGATAGTAATAAGGATTTTAGGGCGATTTGCATTTTCAGGTAACCTGAAATGTCTCACTATATTTTCAACAATAACGATTGCATCATCAACAAGAATTCCTATAGAAAAAATAAGAGCAAAAAGCGTAATTCTGTTTAATGTGTAACCGTATAAATAAAATACAGAAAGAGTTAAGGCAAGCGTAACAGGTATTGCAAGAGCGACTATACCTGATTCGCGATGACCCAATGTAAACCAGATAAGAATTGATACCGACACAATGGCTATCATCATATGCAAAAGCAGTTCATCCGACTTTTCTTTTGCAGTTTCGCCATAGTGCCTTGTTATGGTCATGTTTATATTGTCCGGGATGATAGTACCCTTTGCGTCTTTGATTCTTGCAAGTATTTTATTTGCAACATCAATTGCGTTTGTGCCCTTTCTTTTGGCTATTGTAAGAGTAACTGCCGGGCATGCATCTTTAGGCAAAGAATCTTTTGAAATATTTTTTTCTTTTGCAGCAGGGCCTGCTCCGAAAAAGACATACTGGTCGGGTTCACCGGGGCCGTCTGAAATTGTTGCTACATCTTCCAGATAAACCGGCTTGCCATCATAAACGGAAATAACGACTTTATTAACATCTTCGACATTATTTATAAATCCTCCGGTATGCACTATGGTCTGGCCTGAAAGCGATGGAAAAGATCCTGAATCCGAACTCTGGTTTGCGGTAGATAACATAGAAAAAACACGTTCCGGATCAATGCCGAAAGCAGAAAGCTTAACCGGATCTATATTTACCTCAACCTGTCTCTTTTCTCCACCTATAATTGTAGTGATAGAAGTATTTTCTTCCATCTTTGCGATGTTTTCGACTTCGGCAGCTACGCGCCTTAATAAGTAATGATCAGCATCTTTTCCCCAAAAGGTTAATGCAAGAATGGGCACATCATCTATATAACGCGGTTTTATCAAAGGCTGCGATACGGAATGCGGAATCCTGTCCATGTTTGCCATAAGTTTGGATTGAAGCCTGACAATAGCTTGTTCTTCATTCTGCCCCACCAGAAAGCGCACTATCGCCATTGACATGCCGGGGCTTGAGGTGGAATAAATGTATTCGACTCCGGGTATTTCCCATAAAAGCTTTTCCATAGGCGATGTAACGCGCTCTTCAACTTCTTTTGAGCTTGCCCCAGGCATACTTACAAAAATATCTATCATGGGAACTATGATTTGGGGTTCTTCCTCTCTTGGCAGGGCAATAACCGAAGCAATGCCCAAAAGTATGGAAGCTATGATTATAAGAGGCGTAAGTTTGGATTCGATAAAATAATTTGCTATTTTCCCCGCCACACCAAGCTTATTGCTCATGTGGATGCCTCCACCTTGACACCATCTTTTATGTTTACGTCAGGATTTGATATATAGCGGTCTTTGGGATTTAATCCCGAAAGAACTTCTATGGATTTGTCAAAAGTTCTACCTGTGCGAATTACTCTGAAACGGGCTATGTTTTGATCATCAAGAATATATATTCCTGTTAACTGGCCCTGATAGATTAATGACGAAGACGGGACGGAAAGTATATCTTTTTTGCCTATGGGAATTAAAACTTTTACATACAGTCCTGAGCGAACCGATTGGTCTGAAGTGAAAGAGGCTTTAAACATGAAAGAACGTGTGTTGGAATCTGCTGCCTGAGATACGGTATAAATTGTTCCTTCGAGTAAAAGATCGTTTAATGCCGGGATTACTATACTTACCTTTGTGCCCATACCTACGGTTTTTACCTGGGCTTCAGGAACAACAAATTCCGCATAATAACCCTTAGTCTCCTCAACACCAATGATAGGTGCGCCTGGTGACGCAAGATCTCCGGGTTCCACCATTTTAGCTGTTACAAGCCCGTCATACGGAGCATAAATTACAGAATCTTTGTCATATGATTTTGCAGATAAAAGTGCTGCTTCAGCCTGTTTGATACGGTTACCTGCGGCCTGCACCATCGCCTCTGACTGAAGTAAAGCCGCTTTTGCCTGAATGTTTTTGGTTTCAATGTCTTCAAAATTCTGCTTGCTTATTGCATTATCATTATACAAATTTAAAAAACGTTTGTATGTGTCACTGGCAAGTTTTGCCGCAGCTCTTGCCGAATCCACGCCGGATGCTGCTGCATCATATGCATTCAGCGCTTCTTTTTTTGCCTGCCGGGCCTGCTGGAGCTGAGCTTTTACCTGGCTGTTATCAAGAAGGACAAGCACATCACCTTTTTTAATTGTATCGCCTTCTTTTACGTTTATTTTTTTTATTTCAGCTAAAAGTTTGCTTGATAAAATACTTTCCGTCTTTGCATGAATGGTTCCTGTGGTTTCATACAAAAGAGGCTGGTTTACAACCTTTGCCTCAAGAACAGCGGCTTTAACTATTGCAGCACTTTTTTCTTCAGTTGTTCCGGGTTCAATTTTTTCCTTACATCCTGATAAGGCAATAACTGAAAGAAACAAAAGACAACATATCACTATTCTTTGCATCATACAGGACTCCTAAGAAAAATATCTTATTTTACTATATTGATATCACCGATTTTACACCCGGCACCTCTTCTTTTAAAAGTTTTTCAATCCCGTTTTTTAAAGTCATCTGGGACATGGGGCATCCAGCGCAAGCACCCTGAAGACGAACCTTAACTATACCATCACTAACATCTATAATTTCAACATCACCACCATCTTTTTGAAGCATAGGTCTTATTTTTTTTATAGCTTCCTCAACCAGTTCTTTCATGATCTTTCTCCTTTGGTTCTTTTATTATAAAAATTTGTTCTAAAACTTTCAAACTCATCATTTAAAATTGCTTTTCTCATATCTTTCATCAGTTTTGTATAATAAAAAATATTATGTATCGTATTTAACCGATATGCAAGTATTTCCTTAGCCATATAAAGATGCCTGAGGTATGCCCGTGAAAAATTACGGCATGTATAGCAATTGCATTCTTCTTCAACAGGGAGAGTATCAAATTTATAACGTGAATTACATATATTGATTGTACCCATGCTTGTAAACATCTGGCCGTTTCTTGCATTTCTTGTAGGCATAACACAATCAAACATATCGGTTCCAAGTGCTACCAGTTCAACTATATTTTCAGGTGTTCCGATTCCCATCATATATTTCGGTTTATCTGAAGGAAGTTTATCAAGACTATATTCGGCTATTTCAAGCATAATGTCAATCGGTTCGCCCACACTCAACCCACCTATTGCATAACCGGGAAATCCGATTTCAACAATATCCTGCGCGGATTTTTCCCTAAGCTCCTTAAACATTCCGCCCTGAACAATCCCAAAAAGAGCGTTTTTATTTTCACCCGCTTCTTCCCATGTTTTTTTACATCTTTTTGCCCATTGAGTTGTAAGTTCAAGAGCATCCTGTGCTTGTTTTTTTTCGGCAGGATAATGTATGCACTGATCAAGACACATCATTATATCGGAGTTTAGCAATAATTGTACTTCTACTGCTTTTTCGGGTGTTAGGGTATGGCTTGATCCGTCAATATGAGACTGGAATGTGTAACCTTCGTTTGTTATCTTTGAAAGTTTTGCAAGTGAAAAAACCTGAAACCCCCCGCTGTCTGTCAGTATAGGGCCTTTCCAGTTCATAAATTTGTGCAGCCCGGAAAAAAGTTTTATAACATCACAGCCCGGCCTTAAATATAAATGATAGGTATTTCCGAGAATAATGCTTGCTCCTGCTTGAGTGATTTCTTCCGGTGATAAAGACTTAACCGATGCAAGAGTTCCTACCGGCATAAATACAGGAGTTTCAACATCACCGTGTGATGTTCGCATAAGCCCGGCTCTTGCCCGGCTGTTTGAAGATTTTGCTATAACTTTAAAATCGAACATAATAGCTCCTATTGTATGAACATCGCATCTCCATAGCTGTAGAATCTGTACCCTTTTTGTACAGCCTCTTTGTAAGCAGCAAGTATTTTGTCCCTGCCGGCAAAAGCCGATACAAGCATAAGAAGGGTGGAGCACGGCAGATGAAAATTTGTAATTATTGAATCAACAATTTTAAAACTGTATCCGGGATATATAAAAAGATCGCATTTACCGCTTCCAGCCGTAACCCTTCCATTATTATCGCTGGAATATTCCAGAGTTCTGATACTTGTCGTTCCAACAGCGATTACTTTACCGCCTTCTTCTTTTACCTTATTAATTGCATCGGCTGCATCTTGCGGAATATGAAATCTCTCGGAATGCATTTTATGCTCCCTGATATCGTTTACCCTTACAGGAAGAAATGTGCCGTAACCCACATGAAGTGTTATTTCCGCTGTTTTGATGCCTTTTGATTTAATTTTATCAAGAAGTTCTTTTGTAAAATGAAGACCTGCGGTGGGAGCTGCTACAGCTCCTTTAGTTGAGGCATATACGGTCTGATATGAAATTTTATCATCGGATAATTGATTGCCGTCTTTATCACGCCTGATATACGGCGGAAGCGGCATATGGCCGATTTGACCAAGCACATCTTCAAAACTTTCGGAAGATGAAAACCTGAGCAGGCAAATTCCGTTTTTTATTTCATTAACCACTTTCGCTTTAAGATTATCTGCGAATAAAATCAATGATCCTTTTTTCGGGGGTTTGGAGGTTTTTACAAGACATTCGCAAGTAAAACTTCCGGTTTCATTTTGCTCTGCGATCCCGCCTGCAAAATCCAGAATAAGAACTTCAGCTTTGCCTCCGGTTTCTTTTTCCCCGAATAGCCTGCCTGGTATTACCTTTGTATTATTTATTACAATGATATCTTCAGGTGTAATAAAATCGCATATTTCAAAAAAGTTATGGTGAGAAGTGGCCCCGGTTTTTTTGTCAAGAACCAAAAGCCTGGATGCATCTCTGCAAGATGCCGGCTTTTGGGCAATATTTTCTTCACTAAGTTCGTAATCATAATCGGATAACAAAAACACGCCTATTGCCTCCCGATAAAAACAAGCAGGCAACCGATAAGCATGAAAAACAAACCCATCCACCTTAAAGAGCTTTCATTCATTTCAACAATTTTAATAACCCACTTTTTCATTTTTTCAGGGAACGCAAAATACGGAAGCCCTTCAATAACCATAACCATCCCGATAACACAAAGAAAATACTTCATTTTTTACTCCAGCCACATGTTTTTATAATTATTGTTACAGATATTTTAAAAGAAGTTACACATTATCCTAAAATTTTGTCAAAATAAAATAATAAAATCGGCAAAGTAAAACATAGAACATTGCCGGGCCGTATCAATCAAATGGCATTGAAATTATTAACTGACCTATTGGTTACATTGGGGCGTATGGAGGGCTGATTGCATAAAGAGAAATAAAGGCAAATGGGCTGCTACTTTATAGAAAGTTCGGAATAATAAACCCTATACTGGCTCTTTTATATAAACTTTAATTTCTATTGAATTATAATCAATCTTAATATATGGACAATCCTGTAATATCTGAACCAATCTAAACCATATTTAAAAAGAGGCTGCTATGGCCAGAGAGAATATCACTGGCTGCAAATGCAATCATTAAGAATATGGTATTCTAATGAGCCACTTTCAAAACGTTTCAGTTTGGTCAAGCTCAAGGCGGGAGAAAATTTCAACCGCAGGAATACATTGAGTATTTCGAGGATTGAAATTTGAGCCCAACGCAGAGATCGGCCAAAATGGGGCGTTTTGAAACTGGCTCTAATGTCGAAAATTGCATCTTTAAGCCGGAAGGCAAACCTGTATGAGCGAAAATGCGTTGATAAGCAATGAAAAAATCCGAAGCAGGATTCATACTATTCGTGGCGTTCAGGTTATGCTGGATAAAGATTTGGCCGTTTTTTATGATGTTAAGCCTATAAGATTAAGGGAACAGGTCAAAAGAAATATTAAACGCTTTCCTCTTGATTTTATGTTTCAGCTTACAAAAGCAGAGGCTGAACTCATGGTATCGCAAAATGCGATACCTTCAAAACAATCCCTGGGGGGTTCCATGCCCTATGTCTTTACCGAACAAGGTGTAGCGGCTATTTCTACAGTGCTTACCAGTGAGAGAGCAATTGAAGTCAATATACAGATCATGCGCGCCTTTGTTACAATGCGCCGGTTCATTTCCTCTAATGCTAAGGTATTTCAACGTCTCGACGCAATAGAAAGAAAACAAATCGAGTACAAGTCTGAGAGTGACCACAAATTTGAACAAATTTTTAATGCCATTGAAGAAAAAGATATCAAGCCCAGACAAGGCATTTTTTTCGATGGGCAGATTTTTGATGCCTACCAATTTGTTTCAGATCTGATTCGTACTGCCCGGAAATCCATTGTCGTGATTGATAATTATATTGATGATGGCGTTTTAACCTTGCTTTCCAAGGCAAATAAAAAAGTGCGTATTACTATTCTCACTAAGACCATTTCCAAACAACTTGCACTGGATCTAAAGAAATATAACGAGCAATATCCGCCAATCACAATTAAGGAATTTAATAATTCTCACGATAGGTTTTTAATCATTGATGACAAAACTCTTTATCATTTTGGTGCATCCTTAAAAGACCTGGGTAAGAAATGGTTCGCATTTTCCAAGTTTGACAAAGAGGCCTTTACTCTTCTGGAAAGATTGGCAGGTGTTATCAGTGAATAGTAATCGGCAGATTGTTACTTTGGATGCCATAGAAATATGTCTTACGGTTGATCTTAAAGGATCTGACAGGTATTCATTTGTCCGCAACGTCGTGAGTGTTTGTGGTTATGAATCGTAATGGTTTTAATGATAGGTAAATATAAACCCAATGGCGGGCAATAAGCAAAAAACTATTAGATTTCTGGACCTTTTTGCAGGTGCTGGTGGCTTATCTGAAGGCTTCATTCGAGCTGGATTTGCCCCTGTTGCTCATGTGGAAGCCGATAAAGCTGCCTGTTTTACTCTGAAAACCAGAGCTGCTTATCATTGGCTAAAGAATTCCGGCTTACTTGATCGTTATAATGCTTATCTGAATGGAAGTATTACTCGGGGTGAGTTGTATGAACTTGTTCCAAAAAAACATATTCTATCTGTTATTAATTCGGAAATCAGAGAGGATTCTTTAACAGAAATATTTGGCGAGATTGATATTCTTCTCCAAGGGAAAAAAGTTGATTTAATCATTGGTGGCCCACCTTGCCAGGCATATTCTCTCGCAGGACGTTCCAGAGATAAAAATGGAATGAAGGGTGATAAACGTAATTATCTTTATGTTTATTATGGTGAATTTCTGAGGAGATACAAACCTAAATATTTTTTATTTGAAAACGTCATGGGGTTGTTATCTGCCAAAGATGAAAATTGTGCACTTTACCTTAGTACAATGAAAAAACTTTTTAAAGAACACGGATATGAAACAACAGAAAAAGTTTTTTCAGCAAATAATTATGGTGTTTTGCAAAAGCGAAAACGCGTTATATTATTTGGGAACAGAAAAGGAAAAACTGAATTTTTCCCGATGCCGGAAGAATGGAAGCCAAGTATAAATGTAGAAGAGATATTAAAGGATTTACCATTTCTCAAGGCCGGAGCAGGCTCTGTATCACCACATAAATTAAAGAATTATTCAGGGAAATACCTGTATGATGCAGGAATCAGGAACGGCAATGAATGGGTAACGCTACACATAGCGAGACCACACAATGTCCAGGATCTTGAAATTTATCATATTGCCGTTAAAAAATGGAATGAATACCGTCAACGCCTGTATTATTATGAATTGCCGGATAACCTTAAGACACATAAGAATCAAACATCATTTACAGACAGGTTTAAGGTTGTTGCTGCAGATCTTCCTGTATCTCATACTGTTGTGGCTCATATAGCCAAAGACGGTCATTACTATATTCATCCCGATATTGACCAGAACCGTTCAATAACCCCACGCGAGGCGGCCAGAATGCAAACGTTTCCTGATGACTATTTTAACAAACTTCCATTGGTAGCATGAGGTGCGGTTTCCATGAAAAGCAAAAATTGGACGCGTGAAGAATTGATACTCGCATTCAACTTGTATCTAAAACTTCCGTTCGGCAAAATGCACAAAGGTAATCCTGAAGTCATTAATTTATCAAAATTAATTGACAGAACCCCAAGTGCAGTTGCTATGCGCTTAACAAATTTTGCCAGTATAGACCCGTTCCATCAGGAAAGAGGTGTAGCTGGCTTGACTGGTGGGCGCAAACAGTGTCAGCCTATCTGGGATGAATTCAATGAAAACAGAGAGGAATTGATATATGAAAGCGAGAGAATAATCGCCGAAAAAGAAAGTACAACTATTGAAACGAAATTCGAGAAAATTTTACAGGATATATCAAAATATAAGGGCGAAGAAAAAGTAAGAGAAGTCAAAACACGAGTAAACCAAAGTGTTTTTAGACAAATTATCTTGGGTAGTTATTCTGGCAGATGTGCTATAAGTGGCATAAATATCCCTGAACTATTAAATGCAAGCCATATAATACCGTGGTCAAAAAATGAGCAAGAAAGATTGAACCCTGAAAATGGAATCTGTTTATCTAAACTCTATGACGCTACATTTGATAGCGGTTTAATAGGTATAAAACCTGATTATTCAGTTATCCTTTCGACAAAAATTAAAGAACAAAGTACTGAAGTTTT
Source organism: Pseudomonadota bacterium (assembly GCA_018817425.1). Classification (NCBI taxonomy): domain Bacteria; kingdom Pseudomonadati; phylum Pseudomonadota; species Pseudomonadota bacterium. The sequence goes on along the minus strand of JAHITX010000011.1, from coordinate 81,797 downwards.
TTATGACAGATATTTTTCTTTTATTTCAGGCACTCAAATTGTTTTACCAGAACGTTATAAACCTAGAAAAGATTTTTTAGAATTCCATTTGGATACCATATTCAAAGGTTAGATCTGTGCTAAAAGATAACACCAGCTAATGAAAGTATCTATATGAATCGCTTGATATTACTACTGAATGAGCAAAGGAATTGGGAATTACTTTTATCTTTATGTAGCGATTTGGTACAGGCAACGCGGCAGTCAAAAACTTCAGCTTCTGCAGTTCAGACGATACTCAGGCGTCTGACCCGTTGGCATGAATTCCTTAGAAAGAATCGAAGTGAACTGCTGACTGAAGAAAAAATAAAAGGTCTGATTGGCGAACTCTTATTCATCAGAAATTATCTCATTCCCGCATTTGGCGCTGGGCATGCAATTCAATTCTGGCAAGGACCGGAAGGATTACCCCAGGATTTTAATGTAAATAACAGTGCAATCGAAGTTAAATGTCAATCCGGGGCTACATCCCCATATGTAAGAATCTCATCGGCAGAACAGTTATGCCCTCAACTGCCTGAAATGTATCTCTTCGTAATAACTTTAGGGAAATCCACACCTGAAACTGAGGAGGCTATTAATCTGCCCGGTTTGATTTCTCACATCAGAGATATTCTGCAATCAGATGCTTCAAGCCATATTGAGCGCTTTAATGACCTTCTGCATATGATTGGATATATAGACTCAGATAGCTATCTGGATTTCAGTTTTATTCTGGCTGGTGAAAAAATGTTTCAGGTAACAGAGGGCTTCCCCAGAATTTGCAACCACGACATCCATCATGGTATTGTAAAACTTTCTTACGATATCAGTCTTTCAGAATGCGAGCCTTTTAAAAATCGACCAGATTGGATGGTAAAAATTTCATGAGTATCGACGATTTCTATACAGAATTTATGCAGGACATTTATGCACGTTCGGGGGCAGAACAAAATTTCACTGAGGCTGTATTTACCGAGCGCATATGTGACTTTCTCGTTGATCAGGCAACAATCGAAAATTACGTCTATTCCGGTTATAAAAACAGCCCCAGAGGCATTCGCGTAGATGCATGGGGCTATAATGATGACTCTGAGGTTTTGAGCCTGTTTGTCACCGATTTCAGATTCAGCAGTGAACTTGAAACATTACAGAACGCAGAAGTAATACGCAATTTCAGAAGACTGGAAAAATTTTTTAGTGAAAGCCTAAATATTAAATTCCTGATTGCTTTGGAAGAAAGTGCACCGGGATATGAATTAGCCCGGGAAATTTATGACAAGAATAAATCAAATAGTATCTCCAGAGTTCAGTTTTTTCTTTTGACCAATATTCAGCTAAGCAACCGGGTTAGTGCTATAAACAAAAACGATATTGAAGGATATAGCTGTAATTATGATATTTGGGATATCAGCCGTCTGTTCCGCATAGAATCATCCGGTAGGGCCCGTGAAGATGTGATTATTGACTTTCAGAAAATTCTGCCGGAAGGAATACCCTGCTTACCAGCGTTTACCGGCTCTGATAATTTCGCCTCTTATCTTCTGGTAATGCCAGGAGAAATAATTGCTGATCTTTATGATAAATACGGAGAGCGACTTCTGGAACAGAATGTAAGAACCTTTCTTCAATTTCGGGGAAAAGTCAATAAAGGAATCAGAAATACTATTAAGAATGAACCGGAAATGTTTTTTGCTTATAATAATGGATTGACTGCTACAGCAGAGAATGTTCAAACTGATATTTTGCACGGCAGAATACAATCTGTAACCAATTTTCAGATTGTAAATGGTGGACAAACAACCGCCTCAATTTTTACTGCTACTAAAAAGAACAAAGCAGAATTATCAAAAGTCTACATTCAGGTAAAGCTGACAGTCATTTCGCCGGAACAGGCTGAAACAGTTGTCCCCAGAATTTCAGAATATGCTAATACGCAAAATAAAGTGAGCGCAGCGGATTTCTTTTCCAACCATCCATTTCATTTACGTATGGAAGAAATATCGCGTCGCTTATGGGCTCCTTCTCCGCAAGGTGGATTGAGAGAGACCCATTGGTTTTACGAACGCGCCCGAGGGCAATATGCCAATGCTCAGGCCAACTTAACACAGGCACAAACGAAGGAATTTCTCTCTAAAAACCCCAGGTCGCAAATGTTTACAAAGACTGATCTGGCAAAATTTGAATATTCACTGAATATGCAACCACACATCGTAAGCTTAGGTGCTCAAAAAAACTTTGCCAAGTTCGCTAATGAAATCGGGCAGCACTGGGAAAAAAATGAAAATCAGTTCAATGAGCTATACTTTCAAAACATTATAGCAAAGGCCATTTTATTTCACTTTCTTGACAAGAGCATTATGAAACAAAGCTGGTATGGCGGATATAAAGCCAATATCGTTACCTATTCTTTAGCAAAATTGGCCCGTATGGTTTCAGAAACAGGAAAAAATCTGGATTTAGCTCAGATATGGAAATCTCAAAAACTATCCTCAGCGCTTGAAATACAACTTATGGCTATTGCCGAATTGGTTAATGAGCACATACAAAATACCCCGGAGGGTATAACCAACGTAACTGAATGGTGTAAAAAAGAATTATGCTGGAAGAAACTTCAGGAATTACCAATACCGCTAAATCAGGATCTTATGCTTGATTTAGTGGATAGTGATGAAGTTAATTCTCGGAAAAAGAGCGCTGAAAAGATCCAAAAGATTGATGGTGCAATTTTTGCTCAAAAATATGTTATTGAAAAAGGTGCTGAATATTGGAAGCAGGTTGCCCGATATGGTATAGAAGGAGCCTTTCTTAGCCCTAAAGAGATGAGCATTATTGGAATTGCCTGTGAAATCCCCAATAAAATCCCATCTGACAAACAATCGGAAATTGTAGTGAAAATTGAAGAAAAGTTGAAAAATGAGGGGTTTTTTGTCTAATAAAATGGGCACACCTTTTTATTCTTTAAACCACGTTTGCTTAAAATCAAGCCTGAAAAATCGTACATACACTTTAAAATTATTATAAAAAAGGGGAAAAGCCCCACAACTTATAGCCTTATAGCTTGACACTATCATACCTCATCTTTATATTCACAAAATAATATTTACATTTCATGCAACTGCCACCCGCAGATAATGAAACAAGGAACTTAATAATATGGAGTTTGAACCGGTAATCGGGCTTGAAGTTCATGCCCAGTTGAAAACCAATACAAAAATATTCTGCTCTTGCCCTACTTCTTTCGGAGCACCACCCAATACCCATACTTGTCCGGTATGCCTTGGCATGCCGGGTGTTCTTCCGGTACTGAATAAAAAAGTCGTTGAATATGCTATGCTCATGGGAATAGCTACAAACTGTAAAATTTCAAAAACCAACGGGTTTGCGCGCAAGAATTATTTTTATCCTGATCTTCCCAAAGGTTACCAGATTTCTCAGTATGAGCTTCCCATTTGTGAACATGGTTATATAGATATTGATGTAAGTGGCTCAAAAAAAAGAATCGGTATTACAAGAATTCATATGGAAGAAGACGCCGGCAAACTTATACATGATCCTGACCGCCCTTATTCTATGGTAGATTTCAACAGAACGGGTGTTCCCCTTATTGAAATAGTGAGTGAGCCGGACATACGCTCATCCGAAGAAGCTGGTGCTTACTTAAGAAAGATAAGATCAATATTAAGATATCTTGATATCTGTGATGGAAACATGGAAGAGGGTAGCTTCAGATGCGATGCGAACATTTCCATACGTCCTCTTGGCAGCCAGCCTTTTGGGACAAGAGCAGAGCTTAAAAATTTAAACTCATTTAAAAATGTTGAAAAAGCAATTTTATATGAAATTGAAAGACAAAAAGATGTTTTGTTTGACGGTGAAGAGGTTGTTCAGGAGACAAGGCTTTGGGATCCTGAAAAAAACAATACCATATCCATGAGAGGCAAGGAAGATGCGCATGATTACAGATATTTTCCCGATCCCGATCTTCTTCCTATTTCAATAGATGACGCCTGGGTTGAGGAGTTGAAGAAAAAGCTTCCTGAACTTCCTGATGAAAAAAAAGAACGCTTCATTGCTCAATACGGACTTCCTGAATACGATGCTGATGTTTTAACCGGTGCTATTGAACTCGCCGGGTATTTCGAAGCCTGCACAAATGAATTTAATAATCCGAAACAGGTAAGCAACTGGATAATGGGTTCTCTTTTAGGGCTTCTTAATGCCGAAGGCAAAACCATTGAAGAATCTCCCGTATCACCTTCAAACCTTGCACAAATGTTAAAGCTTATAGACCAAAAAATAATAAGCGGCAAGATAGCAAAAACCGTTTTTGATGAAATGGCAAAAACCGGAAAAACACCGGAAGAAATAATAAAAGAAAAAGACCTAGTCCAGGTTACGGATGAAACTTTGCTTGAAGAAATTGCGGTAAAATTAATAGCATCAAGTCCTAAAGAGGTTGCGGAATACAAAGGTGGCAAAACAAAAGTACTTGGATTTTTTGTGGGAAAAATTATGAGGGAAACAAAAGGAAAAGCAAATCCTGAAATAGTAAACAGGATACTGAAAGAAAAGCTTTCGGCCTCTTAGAAACTTAAAGAAAGGCGCGTACCTAATTCAATTTGCATACCACAGGTCACCGGTGATACTAAGCTTATCGGTCGGGTTGTGGGTTGCGCCGAGATTCATGGCTATAATGTTTGTAGGAGAATACCCGGGGGAACCGGTTGGCTGACTGTTTAAACCATTGGCACCGGCTGAACCATCAAACATTCCACGGCCAAGTATTTCCGCCCAGAAGGACTGGCCATGAATATCCGCCAGCACAAGACCGAAAAGTCAAGAAACCCCGTTTTACGACACAGGGTAACCTCATTTGGATTTTACTTATGATTTGCTTAGATTAAGTTATGATCAGCGGATTTATGCCGGATGTGTTTTCTTTTGTTTTTTATGCTCATACATTAATTTATCAGCCTGAGATATGAGCTCATCTATGGAAAATGGTTTTTCCTGATTTTGAAAAGAGCCGCCTATGCTGATTGACAGCATGTAAGTCCGGTTTTCCTGTTTGTTTTGTGTGTCTATCAAATACTGAAGGCGGGAAGTAAAGATTTCGGGATTTTCATCTTGTATATCTATTGCAAGTGCAGCAAATTCATCCCCTCCCAGACGAGCGATTATGTCGGTTGTTCTGAAAGTCTCTTTAAATACCGATGCTGCTTCAATAAGAGCTTTATCTCCTTCCTTATGCCCGAACCTGTCATTAATGTCCTTCAAACCATCCAGATCCGCAAAAAAGAGCATCATTTTACTCTTACTTCTGTCTGCTAATTTGAGCTGCTGCTCGGCAAGAGATAAAAAACCTCTTCTATTGTAAAGACCGGTAAGCTGGTCAGTCATTGACAGGGTTAGAATTTCATCCTCTATTATTTCACGATAAAGCATCTGGTTCCATAAACGCCGTGTGCTGACAGCAATTCCACCTATGCCTATAAACCATAAAAAAACGTAGGCGAAAAGCACTTTGCTTACCTGTGACTGTTCAATAGACTTTAATGGCTCCATAGGTATTGAGATGCTCACTCCTCCGCGAATATCACCCACCTTGTATCCCTGTGAGGCATGACATTTCAGGCAACTCTCTTCTGTAGTAAAGGGACGCATATAACGAAAGTACTCTTTGCCTGATTTTATCTCAAAAGAAATCGCTTCTTTTGTGCCGTGTTCAAATGATTTGAGAGCTTCTATCTCCCATGGATCAGGATGATTTTCAGGGCGAATGCAATTAAGGCTGGTGATGTGACTTTGAAATCCCAACGTATCTTCAATCAATTCACTAACCTGGCGTGTCATATAAGCAGGATTTATCAAAGTGAATTTCTTTCCGTCTGAGGAGGTAATATCCCTGCGAGGAACTTTAAGATAAGGGTTAGGGGGGGTTGCATCAGAGACCGGCACATAAACTCCTCCATGTTTTGCAACCCAATGTCGATAGAGAATATCCTTATTATAAGATATCTCCGCACTTCTTCTGGCAACCAGAAAGTTTGACTTTTTTATCTGATAGATATTCCACCCCAGAGCTGCAAGGACTCCCAATGTCCAGATCACAATAAGAAATATAAAATAAATTGTAATACTTTTTGTGCCTGGTTTTTTCTTATCCATAAAATCCATTGCAAGAATCTCCGGGATACAATTTATTAGAAAAACCTTAAGGATTGATTAAATCATCTTTTTATTCTTTTCCCAAACGCCGGGTATAATAGTATTACACAATTTACATCTGTTTTCGGAAATATTATACTCTGGAATAAAATAGCCCTTTCGTTTTATAAGCAGTTTTTTACAATTGTGACAGTATGTGTTCATACCTTCATGATTCGGAACATTGCCGACGTATGCATAATGAATTCCTTCATTGATTGCTATGTCCCGGAAATTTTCGAGTGTCGATATAGGTGTAGGCGCAAGTCTGTCAAGTTTATATTGTGGAAAGAAGCGCAGGAAATGAAGAGGGTGATCGGGCCCAAGGTTTGATAAAATCCATCCGCACATGCGTTTAACCATTTCAGCGTCATCCGTATAACCGGGCACAACAAGATTGGTCATTTCAAAGTGAATACCGTTTTCATTCATGGTTTTAAAAGTATTTAAAACCGGTTCAAGCCTGCCACCGTTTAATTTTCTGTATATTTCATCACTAAAAGATTTGATATTAACATTTGCGCCGTCAATATATTTACATAATTTACGCAGCGGCTTATTGTTTATATATCCGTTTGATATCCAGAGATTGGAAAGACCTTTTTCTTTTGCTATTCTTGCGATATCCAACATATATTCAATGTAAGAAATCGGCTCGGAATATGTGCATGCGATTGATTCGGAGCCTGTTTTCAATGCCGCCTTAACAACATCTTCGGGGAAAAGTTCGGTGTGGCGTATTTCACCTGGTTTGGCCTGTGAAATTTCCCAGTTCTGACAATTCAGGCAACGGAAATTACATCCGGCTGCTGCAACTGAAAAAGCTTTTGTTTGAGGTTTGAAATGAAAAAGAGGTTTTTTTTCGATAGGATCAACATTAACTGTGCAGGGGTTTCCGTACGAAAGGCTATATAATACTCCATCTATGTTTGCTTTTGCACGGCATACACTTCTGTCTCCCGGCGACAGCAAACATCTGTGAGGACATATTCCGCATGCCACTTTTTTATTATCAAGCTTTTTATATAATAATGCTTCGTGCGACCATTTCCCAGGCTTATCAGGAGCATCTCCTTTAAAAATACTGCCCCGGATGTTATCCGAACCTGCTGCTTCACTTTTCTTCGCACTAAAAGGCCAAAGGGCATAAGATGAAACAGGAGCCGAAAGAAGTAATGCTGCATTGTATAAAAATTTTCTTCTGTTTATTTTATTCATAATTTATAACATATAGTCTTAAGTATATGTGCGAAAGTATCGATGAAAATAATTACGCAAAATCAAGCAAAAATAATTTATGTTTTTTTAATCTGAATTAAAATCAGACTTATTAATTTTAATCCGATCAGCGCAATTGCCGCCCAGATGATTCCGAAATAGGGTATAACAGCAACACTTATCAGAAGCGTACCTGCGGCTGCCCCGATAAGATCGGCTGAAAACAGCCTTGTCACAGATGGATTATTGTCTCCCATCAGCTTAAGAGCAGTGGGAAACTGAAATCCGCATGTCATTGATACGATAAAACCATATGCCAGAAAAACAAATAAAGGAATCTTATCCCCGCCCTTTAAAAACGCCAGAATCAGAAGTCCTGTAAGAAATATAAGAATCCCATCAGTTATTGCAAGAAATGACCTGTTAAAATGATCGTATTGGTTTGCCATTTTGTTTCCGGCCCAGGCTCCCGGCAAAAGCCCTGCAAGAAAAACAGTTATTATCAGACCGATTTTAATATAAATATATCCGAAAAAAATCTGAAACGCAAATATAACAAGAAGCTCTGTTCCCATTTCCATACATCCTGTTGAAAAAAGCACGAATTCTTCTTTTGTTATTCGTATCAGATAAATGGCGCATACAACAGACAAAACAAGAATAAAGGCAACAGGAGATGTTGAAAATTTTGCAAACCATTGCAAAAACATAATCCGCATAAGTTGTGGATAATTATCTGTATTAATCGGAGCGGATAAGTCAATAAGTTCTTTTAAATTACTGATTCTGTCTTCTGTAAGATTACCGTAAAAAAAACTGCTGATGTAATCGGTTTTTATACCTTTTTTATCAAGCAAATCAGGGATATCAGCATTAACAGGAAGTTTTGAAGCTAAAAAATAAATTTTGGACCCTGGCAGTAAAAGGATTTTGCTGAAATGTTTTGATAACGTATTATAAACAGATGATATTTTTTGACGTTGAGGTTCTGCCAGATAGTTATCGTATCCTTCCATAGAAAAACTTAAAATTCCTTGAGGCGATAAACGCTTTTTTGCTGTATCAAAAAAAGCATCTGTATAAAATCTGTTAATCTGGTAAGTTTCCGGCTCAGGCATGTTGATAATTATTGCATCATATTTTTTATCCGAATGTAAAAGATAAGAGCGCCCGTCCTGATTGATCACATTTAGCCCCGGAATTTTTTTCAGCAGACCAAAACGGAATAATACACCGGATACTTCCGGGTCAAGTTCGATGTAGTCTATGCTTTCCGGGTGATATTTCTCAAGCTCTTCCATTATCCCGCCTTCGGCGGATATTATAAGAATATGCTTTGGATTCGAAACCTGTGAAAGAGGGTAATGAATAGTTTCTTCGGCATTTGATGTATTCTGATTTGAAAATAACGGAACTCCGTCACCTACTAAAGTAAACTGTTCATTATCCTTATGCACTTCAATACGTCCGTATTTTGATTCCTTATAATAGACAAGATTTCCTTCATGTGTCAGCAGAGAGCTTTTCTCAAGGAAAATGCCTGAAACAAGAATTGCAAGGGTAATGCATACGCCTATGATAGCCTTAATATTAAGGGTTCCGGAGTTTATGAAAAGTAGAAATGTTGCGCCAAGAACAAAAAGGTTTGATATAAAAATCGATTGAAACGGTGAAAAAAAATAAACAAGAAAAAAAGAAAAAAAAGCGCCCCCGGCTATATCACCCATATTGTCGACTATATATATCTTTGTTCCGGAGTAGTCCGGCTGAAAAGATCTTAACACGAAAAGACTGTACGGAAGCACAAAACCTATAAGAACAGCATAAGGTAATATTGTTAAAAAAATAAATCCGAATGTGGGATAAAACGCGACTGAACTCCCGTGTATAAACAGAGCATCACGAAGATTTCTTATCAAAAGAATCTGTATAGCGGGAAGTACTGCAACCAATAGGGAAAGAAAACCAAGAAATTTAGCCGAAGGAAGTCTTTTCTTAATGTACAATTGTGAAAGCAAAGTCCCAATACCGCCTAGAACAAGCCATGAAAACAATATAAGGGCAACAACAAATTCATTGCCCTGGAACTGAGCTAAGAATTCGCGAATTGTTAATAACTGGGTTACAACAGAAGAAATCCCCGTTGCAATTACTACCAGTAATACAGGGCTTTCATTTTTCCTCTTCAAAATATTGAACATTATATGTCAGGACTTCCAGTTTTGAGCTTTTCCATTCATCGGAAGAAAGGCCGGCTTTTATGCAAAGATGTGTGAGAAAATCTTCGGTACGCGACAACTGTTCCCAAACCTGAGGCAAAAAAGTCGCACTTGCAAAACCTTTACGGATAATTACACCATCAACATTCGGCCGGAGTTTTTTGACAAGATCTTTGCCATCTTTGTATTCAAGTGGTTTGGGTTCGGAAAGAATGCTGATCTCAATTTCAACATCTTCAAATTCCTGTTTAATAAGAGGAGAAAAACGATGATCATTAAATGCCGCATTTATGGCATTACGTTTAACTCCCTCTATAATTGTTTCTGAGTCGCCAAGATTCCCTATGCAACCGCGAAGCTGGTCATGGATTTTAAGTGTGACGAATGTGCCGCTTTTTCTTTTAAGACTTATATCTTCACTGATAGAGGTTAGAATCTGCCCCAGGTTGGTTTTTATGCCGAGTTTGTCTGCAATAGTTTGTCTTGCAAGTTTTACCAGTATTTGACCTTGTTTTTCATTTAATCCGCTTGAAACATTATTATTTTCTTTCATATATGGTTCTCCATAAAAAGCAATTGCTGCATATCCGACAACCCGTGAGCGTTCCCCGGCTGTGTCGCCACTGTTTGAATAATGAATAAGAAACGGCTTCCATCCGAATTGCCCGGCAAAATCCATGATTGTTAAGACAGGGATTTTGCCACAGGCACTGTTATCATGCTTTACAAGTTTGTCTTTTTCAAGGTTTAATACCATGCTTATCGTTTCATTATCTTTTTTTACAGCATCCTGGTATTTCAGATAATGCGAAAGATCGGAGCTTGCAACAATCAGTGTGTTGTCATCAAGCAATGGATTTATTGCTTCTGATAGGGCATGATAATCAACTGAACCGACAACAACAGGAATAATTTCAAATTTGTTAAGATAAGTTTGCAGGAAAGGAAGAACAACTTCAATTGAATGCTCGTATTTATCCGAAACAGGGATAGATTTAAATAATTTCTTATTATTGCGTAATTTTGCTGCATCTTTGTGGATTCTCACAAATCCAAGCGGAGTTTCATATGCTTTCGTATCGGTAAGAGCGCAATTGCTAAAACCTACCCTGTGATCAGGACCCATTAATATTACTTTTGAAAATTGATTTTCTGAAAGAACCAAAGATGCATAAGAAGCAGTAGGCCCGGAATAGATATAACCGGCATGAGGCAGAATAAGAGCTTTTAGTGTTTTGCCGGAAGGAACAGTAAATGATGTATTCTTTGTTTTTTGAGTCAGGCTGCTTATGGTCTGTTCAAGTTTCTGCTTGTCTGATGGATAAAAAGAGCCGGCATATGCTGGTGTTCGCACATTTTCTGCTCCAAAAACTGCCAGCGGCAAAAAAAAGGTTACCAGGCATGCTGTATAAAATAAGATGAATATTTTTGTTCTCATTTGCACCCCGTATTCTGACACAGCAAATGTGAGTTATTCAAAGTGCTCAGAATATCAAACTTATTTTTATTAAAATACAACGTGGTATGAATACTGTCAAATATATTTGATTTTTACAAATCAATCAAGTATATTACACATGCTAAAATATTCCTGGATCTAATGTGTGATAGTAGTAATATAGAGTTAATATTTTAATATCTTTATTATAAATTCATATCAAGAAAGGAGTTGGCTTATGGCGACAAATCAATCATCCGATATTGTCCTTGACCAGGCAAAAGGCAGTCTTTCTGATTTATGGAATAAGGAGGATTACTGGTCTATCTGGCTTGGTTTTATATTGCTGATTATCGGGATTATTATTTATTTTCCGCTTGGGCCGGAAAATATGCACGAAAAAATCAAAGAAGCAAATGCAACTCTTGCTAAAGAAGCAAAAAGCACCCCTTTTAAATCTATTGCATGGTATGAAGCAACCGATTCCAAAAAGAAACTCAAAGCTACAAACTCAGACATAGGAAATACAATAAAAAACTTTACAAACAAACCTCATAAATGGAGCAATAATCCGGTTGAAGCTTTTTTTATGAGTAGCAAAGCAGCAGAAGCAAAAAAAGTACAAGCTGAAAAAAAATATCAGGAAGCACTGATAAAAGAAAAAGAAGCGCTTGAAGTTGCCACGACTGCTGAAAATATCGCAAAATTATCCAGGTTCAATGATTCTTCTCTTAATGCAGCTGCTGTTGAGACCATTGACAAATGGCAAAAAGCTCATCTCGCCGCATCAAAAGCTAAGTCCAAAGCCAAGGTAAAAGCATATAACCAGATCCCATATCTTTTTGGCCTTATGATTATAATTGCACTTTTTTTCGGTATCGGAAGACAGGTTATGAATAAAGATATGAGAAAATTCTTATTAGGATTTGTTTTTGTGTTTATAATAGCTGTTCTTGCATATACTGCCGCATCAAATTCTACAATGAAACATTATGGCATAGGATACGCCGCATGGGCAATTCTCTTCGGACTGATAATCAGCAATACTGTTGGAACTCCCAAATGGGTTATGCCTGCTGTACAGGTTGAATATTATATCAAGACCGGTCTGGTATTGCTGGGAGCGGAAATACTGTTTGGCAAAATACTTTCGATAGGAATTCCCGGTATTTTCGTTGCCTGGGTTGTAACACCTATTGTACTTGTTACCACATATATTTTCGGACAAAAAGTAATTAAAATGCCTTCCAAAACACTTAACATTACAATATCGGCAGATATGTCCGTTTGCGGAGTTTCTGCTGCTATTGCTACTGCCGCAGCATGCAGGGCAAAGAAGGAAGAACTGACTTTAGCTGTTGGTCTCTCACTTGTTTTTACTTCTATTATGATGATTATAATGCCGGCACTTATTAAGGCTGTCGGAATGCCTCATGTTCTCGGAGGCGCCTGGATGGGTGGAACAATAGACGCTACAGGAGCAGTTGCCGCAGCGGGTGCTTTTCTTAGCGACAAGGCTCTTTATGTCGCAGCTACGGTAAAAATGATACAAAATGTTATGATCGGTGTAATTGCATTTGGCGTTGCCGTATACTGGTGTGCAAAAGTTGACTGCATTCCAGGACAGAAGGTAAGCGCTATGGAAATCTGGTACCGTTTCCCCAAGTTTGTTATTGGTTTCATCGCTGCTTCTATAGTTTTTTCTCTTATATATGGTTATATGGGAAAAGATGTCAGTTATGCCATCATAGATCATGGAGTTATAGGTGGCCTATCTAAAATCGGAAGAGGCTGGTTTTTTTGCCTGGCGTTTACCAGTATTGGATTGGCAACAAATTTCAGGGAACTCTCACATCACTTTAAAGGAGGAAAACCACTCATACTATATTTATTTGGTCAAACTCTTAATCTGATTCTAACTCTTGTTATGGCATATGTTATGTTTTACCTGGTATTTCCTGAAATTACAGCAGCAATTTAGATAAAATATAGGTTTTTGCATCTGATGTTACTTCTCAAAAAGTGGGTGTATCTTTTTTCGTGCTTTTTTCTTATATGGGTTTTTATTTTTATTATTGCCCCATATATGGAAATGTTGCCTATGGTAAAACCTATTGCAGAGTTTATAGAAAATAGCGGCATTGATGCTGGGGCTCTGTATTATACGGAAGTAGAAGAAGCAAGCGTGGCAGAACTTAATATGTATAATACTGTTAATTATACTCCGCAGAAACGCTGATAAAATTAAAGAGCCCGGCTCTTTAACAAACCGGGCTCTTTTTTTCCTGTAGAGGGGGAGTCAGGAAAGTATGATGTGTTACTGCTGTACGAAATCAGGATAGGCCATACCGCCATGTTCAGCGTGATCTAATCCTTCCAGTTCTTCTTCAGGTGAAACTCTTAAACCAATAGTTTTAGAGATAAGTTTGAACAGTAAAAATGTAGTTGGAAATGTCCAGAGAAAACAGGATACAATACCTAAAGCCTGTACCCCAACTATAGCAAGCGTTGCTCCTTCCATATTAAATATTCCGGCAGCAAGAGTTCCCCATGCACCGCATACGCCGTGAACTGAAATGGCTCCTACCGGGTCATCTATCTTTATCTTATCGAAAAACAGAACAGAAAATACAACCAATACCCCTGCTATAGCACCGATAATAATTGAACTGCTGGGAGTTACATTTGCACAACCTGCAGTTATTGCAACAAGCCCTGCTAAAGCACCGTTTAAACTCATGCCGACTTCCGGTTTTCCGAATTTGATCCAGGAAACGAACATGGCAATAGTGCATCCGGCAGCCGCCGCAAGGTTTGTATTAACAAAAATCATTGCTATGCTTTTATCTGCTGTAGTAGTTGAACCAGGGTTAAAACCAAACCATCCCAGCCAGAGAATAAAGACTCCAAGAGCAGCAAGTGTAATATTATGTCCCAGAATTGGTTTGATTTTTCCGTCTTTCCCGTATTTTCCTATGCGTGGCCCCAATACTATGGCACCGGCAAGAGCTGACCATCCACCTACTGAGTGCACTACAGTTGAACCTGCAAAATCTATAAAGCCTAAACCCTCCAGCCAGCCTTTGCCATTAAAAAGACTTCCCCAAGCCCAGCTGCCGAATATCGGATATACAAGAGCACTAATAATAACGCTGTATATAAGATACCCCGAAAATTTGGTACGCTCGGCCATAGCGCCTGACACAATAGTTGCTGCTGTTGCTGCAAACACAACCTGGAACATCCAGAAGGCCAGAACCCATGGATCTCCGCCCGGCGTGAAATCGCTTAAGAAAAACCCGGAGGTTCCAAACCAGCCGGTTGTAGTTACTCCAAACATGAGCCCAAAGCCAACAGCCCAATATGCTAAAGAACCTAAAGAAAAATCCATAAGATTTTTCATCATTATATTAATTGCATTTTTTGCACGGGTAAATCCGGCCTCAACCATTGCAAATCCAGCCTGCATAAAAAAAACAAGCGCAGCCGCAACAAGTGTCCATAAATAATTAGCATGTGTCTGCACCAGTTCAATTGCTTCTTTATTGCTAACAGCCGTAGGTTCAGGATCGGCTGCAAAAGCTGTTGAAATGCACGCCATAAAAATTAGTATTAATAACATCTTTTTCATTTTCATTGTCTCCCCAGGTTTAAAATACTTTTGTTAATATTTATGCTTATATCTAAATAAATTATAATGCATCCTTGTCTTTTTCCCCGGTTCTGATTCGTGTAGCCGATTCAACCGTAAGAACGAATATCTTTCCGTCTCCTACAGTTCCGGTAAATGCACTTTTCTTTATTGCTTCTATCACAGCTTCAACCATTGAAGCATCCACAACAGTTTCAATTTTAATCTTGGGAATAAAATTAGTTTCGTATTCCACCCCCCGATATATTTCTTTGTGGCCCCGCTGACGACCGTAGCCTTTTACCTCGGTAACGGTCATCCCTTTAACTCCCAATTCATTAATAGCATCTTTCACATCATCAATTTTGAAAGGTTTAATTATAGCTTCAATCTTCTTCATTTAAATATCCCTCCCGTTATTTATTGCGAACTTGGCAATAGCACCAATTGCCTTAATACTTGAGCAATCACTGTGCCATACTCAAATTAATATTTATAAACTTTTGATATAACAAATTAATAAATTAAGTAACCGTATATAAATCTGCTTTATCTTATAAACAAATATGTAATATAAGCCATAAATAATTACATTTATGTTATTTGATATTAAATCCTCAAACACCCGGAAGAAACTACAGGTCATCATTCAAAAAATGCTATACATATGGAAAAGGCAGTGAAGGAGTAAAAGTACTTTTTTACAGAATAGAAGAAGGCGGCCATGCATGGCCCGGAAGGCTTAATCCTTATCTTGCTAAAACCAATTAACCGAACATTATCATAATACTTATAGATTTCTAACTGAAAACATGATAAAGAAACCCGAAGCTAATTTTAAAAAAGAAACCACCGTTATTGAGAGGAAACTGTTCAATATATTGTTATAAAACAGGAGTCATCATGACATCCCCACGATTAGTAGCAAAAATTGAATCCGAAGAGCCAACCCTTCAACTGGCAGTTTTAATTGACGCTGATAATGCTCAAGCTGCTGTCATCGAGAGTCTTCTCGCAGAAATTGCAAGATTTGGGGAAGCAACTGTAAAGCGTATTTATGGGGATTTTACTGCTCCAACAAGTGCTTCCTGGAAAAAGGTGTTGCAGAGATACGCCATAAAGCCGGTTCAGCAATTTGCCTACACAACCGGAAAAAATGCCACAGACAGCACTCTGATCATCGATGCAATGGATTTGCTATATACTCGAAGATTCGATGGTTTCTGCCTAATCACCAGCGACAGTGATTTTACAGGTCTTGCCATGCGTTTGCGAGAAGAGGGCCTTACAGTTCTTGGATTTGGTGAAAAGAAAACGCCGGAGGCGTTCAGAAATGCCTGCCACAAGTTTGTGTTTACTGAAGTCCTTCGTCCACGCATTAAAAACGATCCAGTTAGCCTGTCAGGAAAGGATGAAAATGAGAATAAACCTATGATAACTCACACCCTTCCCGAAACGACTGAGCCAGCCCAAAAATTTCCCAAAAAATTCGTTCTCACAGCATTAGAGCAATCAACTGACGACGCAGGATGGGCACAGCTTGGCACTTTTGGGAGCTACCTTACCAAATTGCAACCTGACTTTGACTCCAGGTTATACGGGTACAAGAAGCTCTCTGATCTTGTCAGAGCAAAAAAAGATCTCTTTATGACAGAAGAACGGCAATCACCAGGATCAAATCAGAAAGATCTGTATCTTCGTGCAAAATAATATACTAACGAGCTACTTTCAAAACGTTTCAGTTTGGTCAAGGTCAAGGCGGGTGAAAATTTTAACCGCAGGAATACATGGAGTATTTCGAGGATTAAATTTTTCACCCAACACAGAGATCGGCCAAAATGGGACGTTTCGAAACTGGCTCTAGCCACAAGCCTTTCACCTAATCGAGATTCCGCTAACGCGCCGTTCCGGTATATGAAGGCCACAGTTACTCTCTTTCCTTCTGCAATATACAAGTTCCAAAGAATCCGACAGTGAAATGACGTCTCGTGCGGAGGCTGAGTTCTTTATTCGGAACTGTTTTATACAAAAATGGATGGCGATAACGGTGGTATCCCTTGTGAAAATGATTCTCGATTTTAAAGGCTGACACCCAGGGTAACTGCATTTAGAAATAATGGTTATGCACAAACAATCAAAACCGTCATGCCGGACTTGATCCGGTATCCAGAACCAATTGGAATTACGATATTCCTGACTTTGAGACTGTGCCACAACTAGAATAAATGTCATTTGGAACGTAAGTGAGGAATCTTAAAATACTTTAATCAGGTCAAATAATTGGCTTCATCTTTTATATATTTTCATTGAAGATCAAGACTGTAAAATAAATATTGCCATACCTTTATGTGATTGTTAGTATTTATACAAATTTAGCTAAAGAGGAATTTCATGAAAAAACGATTGGTAATCGGAATATCAGGAGCTACGGGTGCAATTTACGGCATAAGAATGCTGGAGCTGTTAAAGGATACGGATATTGAAACACATCTTGTTTTATCTAATGCTGCTGAAAAAATAATTCGATTGGAAACGGATTGTTCGATAGATCATGTAAAGGGGCTTGCACATTATTACCATGATATCGATAATGTTGGGGCTTCTATCGCAAGCGGATCATTTGAAACAATCGGTATGGTTGTCATTCCTTGTTCCATAAAGACTTTATCCGGAATTGCTAATTCCTTCAGCGTTAATCTTTTGATCAGAGCTGCGGATGTGACACTGAAGGAGAGAAGAAAACTTGTTTTAATGCTTGGAGAATCACCTTTTCACAAGGGTCATTTCAGGTTGATGTCCCAGGCAGTCGATATAGGCGCTATCATCACTCTTTCTGCTGTAAGCTTTTATACAAGACCTGCAACAATCCAGGATATAGTAGATCAAAGTGTGGCAAGAACACTGAATATCTTTGATATAAAGATTGATTCCTTTAAACGATGGTCCCAGGCGGATGGAGATAAAGCTATGGACCTTTTGAAAAAGGAACGGGACCTTCAAAAATGAGGATGCAAAAATTGCATCGCATACATAAATAATGAAGCAACAAGGGCTGAAGCAGGAATAGTAATAACCCATGCCCAGACTATGCGTGCCGCTACACCCCACTTTACGCTTGAAAGCTTGGATGTAGATCCTACTCCGACAATTGATCCTGCAATGGTGTGCGTTGTTGAAACAGGAATCCCCGCATAGGTTGCAAAAAAGAGTGTAAGAGCTCCGGCTGTTTCGGCGCAGAACCCTCCAACAGGTTTTAACTTGGTAATTTTCATACCCATTGTTTTAACTATCCGCCAGCCCCCAAATGCAGTACCTATAGCCATCGCAAGGTGGCATGACAGTATAATCCATGCTGTGGAAAAATCACTCAGACTGAGAGTGACTGTGCTATCCATGACGCCGGAAGCAACCAGCAGGGCAATAATAATTCCCATGGTTTTCTGGGCGTCATTACCTCCATGCCCAAGTGAATAAAGAGCTGCAGAAAAAAGTTGACCTTTCCGGAATAAATTGTCCACCTGTTTTGGGCGCCATCTCCTGAAAATCCATAATACAAGGAACATAAAAAGCAAACCAAGCACAAAACCCATAAGAGGTGCTACCGGTATAAAAGTAATTGTAGCAAATAATTTATCCCACCTTGGTGCAGAAAAGCCTGCATATGTAATTCCGGCACCCGCAAAACCGCCTATCAGAGCATGGGAGGAGCTGGTCGGAAGCCCCCACCACCAAGTCAGTAAATCCCATACAATTGCTCCGATTAGACCTGATAATACTACATACACATAAGCAGGATCATTAGCATTTATATGAATGATTTTAGAGATGGTATCCGCTACCTTTGGTGCAAAAACAAACATGGCAATAAAATTGAAAAATGCCGCCCAAATTACGGCAAGTCGTGGAGAAAGAACACGGGTTGAAACAACGGTGGCTATAGAATTGGCCGCGTCATGAAAACCATTGATAACATCAAAAACAAGCGCAATAATAACAGTAAATATTACAACATACCATATGGGAGCCATCTCTAATCTTCCTCTAGTATTACTCCTTCAATCAGATTAGCCACTTCCTCAGCAAAATCTGTAGCACATTCAAGATCCTGTAGTATTTCTTTATACTTTATAAGCTTAATAGGATCTTTTTCCTCTTTGAATAACCTAGCAAGCCCTTTGCGTAAAACATCATCGCCGCTATTTTCAAGTTTATGAATAATAACACAGCTATTAAGTACGGCCTCCCGCTTTTTGGGCTTATTCAACATTTTTAATGCTTGCTGAAGTTCCATGGAGGCTTTTAAAAGTAAAAGTGCAATTTCTTTCATTTCAGGAAGAAATTCCGTTACTTCGTATATCAAAATGCGCTCAGCTGCCGAATCTGTGGCATCCATTATATCATCAAGCTTTTTGATCATGGCAATGATCTCCGTGCGATCAAAAGGAGTGATAAAAGTTTTACGCAAAGCGCTATAGCATTCGTGAGTTACATTATCTGATTGATGTTCTATTTCTTTAATCCGTTCTACCCGTTCTTCAATATTATCAGCATTTGTTACAAGCTCTAAAAATTCTTCGACTCCTTTTATGGTAAGAGCTATTTGCCGTTCGAAAAATTCAAAAAACCCCGTTTCTTTTGGTAAAAATCGTTTTAGCATAATCTCTCCCTGAGGCCTTTGCATAAAATTTATCTAAAGTTATTGAAATCTAAACCAACACTTTGTTTGCAGCAAAAATCGGCTTCTGTTTTAATTGCGAAAAAACTACAAAAATCTGAACGCTTCTATCATAATGAATAAATTTAGACAAGATTTTGTAACAATAAAAAGCAGGCTATATTTGATGAATTCATAAAAACACCTCAAGTCGTCATACCGGCGAAAGCCGGTATCCAGAACCTATTGAAATTACTGGATGCAGGATCGGGTTCGGCATGACGAAACAGGTATATTCCGGCTTTTTACGAGTCTATCATATTTGAATTAAGGCAAAATAATTATTGATTTTCTTGCCTTGCTGTCGATAATTATTCTTGACAAAGCAATAATATTGATTATATTAAGCCAAAAATTTGATGGGCTTTCGAGTCCTTCGATACAATTTAGTAGCTTGATAAAAGGCCTAAAGTGTTTACATAGGTCTTTTTTTTGCTTTTATATTTCGTAAAAGGTGGTGATAAGAATGGTTTGTACAACAATAAAAAACGGTAGGGAATGTCCATTTATGGCAGCTAAAGGTTGTTCATATAACGGCGGATCATGCCATGAAATAATTGAACAATGCAAAGGTTGCGGTAAAAGCATCGAAACCTCTTCTGGCTGGTATTGCGCTTCCTATCCGGAACCTTCCTTAAAGTGGAAAAACGGGAATTGCAATTTTGCGACTCATATTGCAACCGCTGCTGTAGCAAAAACAAAAGTTAATCCAATCAAGGCATCCAAACGCGGAAGCAAACGATAATATAACGGCTTCGTTTAAAATTTAATTTTATATTTTTACGAGGCCGTTTTTTATTTCTTCATAACGAAAACAGTTTGTTCCTTATTATGCCTTTATCTGGAAGAAGTGGTACTATCTTATTTGATTCATGGGCAAATATTATTTTGGGATCAAAAAATTTAAAAGCCTTTTTGTAATTATTTCTTTTTTTAAAAAAATATAATTCAGTTCCAACCGGCCTGTGCCCCTTCAAGAACCAGAAATTCAAAAAGAATTCTATCGGCGTGAACTTCAAAGCCCCACTTGTTATCGTAATAATCAATATATACAGGAGCCAGTTTCAAAACGCCCCATTTTGGCCGATCTTAAGCGTTGGGCTCAAATTTTAATCCTCGAAATACTCAATGTATTCCTGTGGTTAATATTTTCTCCCTCCTTGAGCTTGACCAAACTGAAACGTTATGAAAGTGGCTCACAGGATCAGGGCCTGCCCATTTACATCTTCTTTTCATTTCTTTAGCTTTTCAACATGGTTGATTTATAAATTTTCTTTAATCGACAGAATTAGTTGATTATTATAATTAATAATATACTATTCTTGTTCTGTTAATAAATATAATTATTAAGGACCCATTTAACTTGAAACAATTTAATTATAAAGATTTTTCAGACTGGCATGATCTTGTGCAAAACAGCATAATAAAATCCGAAGAGCTTTTGGAGATATTGCCGGTTGAAAAAAATAATATAGAAAAAATAATAAAAACATACCCTATGCGCATAAATCCTTACTATCTTTCCTTAATCAAACATGCGAATTGCCCTATAGGCAAACAGGCTATTCCGGATCTGAAAGAAATCGAAGATTTTAATACTATTACTGATCCCGACCCGCTTTGTGAGGAAATTCAGTCTCCGGTACCAAACTTGATTCATCGTTATCCTGACAGGGTACTTTTTATGGTTTCTGCCGAATGTGCAATGTATTGCCGCTTTTGTATGAGAAAAAGAAAAGTCGGGCACTCTTTGGCAATAACGGATGAAACAATTAACACAGGCATAGAATATATCAAAAAAACCAAAACTATACGTGAGGTTGTGATTTCAGGTGGCGACCCCTTGCTTTTGGAAGACAAAAAGTTAGGCAATATTTTAAAAGATTTAAGAGCAATCGGCCATATTGAAATACTGCGGATTCACACAAGAATTCCATGCACGCTTCCTCAAAGGATTACAAAAGATCTTGCGGATATATTACGCTGCTATCATCCTCTTTTTATAAATGTCCATTTTAATCATCCGGATGAAATAACAAAAGAAGCCGCTCTTGCATGTGCTACTCTTGCTGATGCCGGAATTCCACTTGGCTGCCAGACAGTGCTTTTAAGCGGTATTAATAACGATGCGGACATAATGAAGACTCTGATGAAAAAGCTCGTTATGATAAGGGTTAAGCCATACTATATACATCAACTGGATACGGTAAGAGGAACCCTTCATTTTAAAACAACTATTGAAGATGGGCTGAATATAATGCAATCTCTTTATGGATTATCCGGCCTTTGTGTCCCGCAATATATGAAAGATCTTCCGGGAGGAGGAGGAAAAATACCTATGTTGCCGAGATATTTAAAAACTGTTTCGGGCGATACGCTAAAACTTGCACATTTTAAAGACAGCGGTATTGTTGACTAATTATAAAGAGTATATTAAATATTTCTAAATTTATTAAAATCATTTCCAAATTGGTAAAATCATATGATAACATCAGGTAAAATTGCAAAAAAAACCGCTGCGTTTTTAAGAAAATATATCAAAAATATCCCTAAAATAGCTATTCTTTCCGGTACCGGTTTAAGTGAGAGCATGCAGGCAATGGATATTTCTTATTCCTGCCGGTACGAAGACATTCCTAATTTCCCGGTTTCTACGGTTGAAAGCCATATAAGCAAGCTTCTTGTTGGAAAATTTGAAGAACATGAAGTTATAGTCCTGCAGGGGCGTTTTCATCTCTACGAAGGTTACTCGCCTCTTGAGGTTACTTTTCCCATAAGGGTTATGCAGGAACTTGGAGTAAAATTCCTGATTTTAACAAATGCCGCAGGGGGGCTTAATACATCATTTTCTTCTGGGGATATAATGGTAATAACAGATCATATAAACCTGACCGGCTATAATCCGCTTGTTGGTTCTAATGACGATAGCCTGGGTGTCAGGTTTCCTGATATGAGTGCAGTATATGATAAAAATTTAATTGAATCCGCCTTAAATGCAGCAAAAGAAGATGGCCTGCCTTTAAAGAAAGGTGTTTATGCCGGGCTTTTGGGACCTTCCCTTGAAACTCCCGCAGAAGTCCGTTTTTTAAAAACAATAGGCGCCGATGCGGTTGGCTTTTCCACAGTGCAGGAAGTAATTTCCGGTGTTCATGCCGGCATGAGGATTCTCGGTCTTTCGGCAATAACCAATGTTCATAACCCTGATAACCCTTCACCTTCTTCAATTGATGAAATCATTGAAACAGCAAGAAACATAACTCCCAAAATAGGAGTAATAATAAGAAAGGTTATAAGAGATATTAATGAATGAGCTTTCTGCGGATATTCTGATATTAAACGGCACACTTGTTTTAATGGACCGTGAAAATACCATAATAGAAAACGGTGCTGTGGCTGTAAACAAAGATATCATAACAGCAACGGGCAAAACCGGAGAACTCTCTTCGTATAAGGCTGCAAAGGTTATTGATGCAAAAGGCGGCATAATTATGCCTGGTCTTATAAATGCGCATACCCATGCATCAATGTCTATATTCAGAGGTCTTGCAGACGATCTGCCTCTGATGGACTGGCTCAATAACCATATTTTTCCGGCAGAATCGAAGCTCACACAGCAAAGAGTTTATGACGGGGCACTTCTTGCCTGCGCGGAAATGATTCAATCAGGTATCACCTGCTTTTGCGACATGTATCTTTTTGAAGACCATGTTGCCATGGCAGCTTCTGATGCAGGGTTACGTGCGTTAGTTGGTGAAGTGCTTTATGATTTTCCTTCGCCAAATTACGGGCCTATAGAAAAAGGCTTTTTATATACTAAAATGCTTATCGAAAAGTATCGCGATGATCCTTTGATAAAGATTGCCGTAGAGCCTCATTCCACATATCTTTGCGCACCTGAACTTCTTAAAAATGCAGCTTTGCTTGCTAAAAAAAATGATCTTTTGCTGGTTATCCATGTTGCAGAAACTGAAAGTGAAATCTTACAAATAAAAGCAAAATATGGGCTTACGCCTGTTGGATTCTTAGAAGATATCGGAGTATTGTCTTCAAACCTTCTTGCCTGTCACTGTGTTCATTTGACCGATAACGACATTTCGCTTTTAAAAAAATATGATGCCAAAATTGCCCATAATCCTGAAAGCAACATGAAACTTGCTTCAGGCATTGCGCCTGTTCCAAAATTATTGGAACAGGGAATATGCGTGGGTATCGGAACAGACGGTTGTGCAAGCAATAACAATCTTGATATTTTCCATGAAATGAATATGGCTGCAAAACTCGGCAAAGTCAGTACTCTTGATCCCACTGCAATGAATGCCGAATCGGTTTTGAAAATGGCAACCATAGATGGAGCAAGGGCCCTTGGCATATCTGATATAACCGGTTCTATCGAAGTAGGCAAAAAAGCCGATGTAATAATCATTGAGACAAAAAAGCCGCATCTTACTCCCATGTATAATCCGGTATCTGTTCTTGTACATGCCGTAAGAGCAAGTGATGTAAAAACATCTATTATAAACGGCAAAGTAGTTATGGAAAATGGAAAGCTTCTCACATTAGATATTAAAAAAGCAGCAGAAAAAGTCAGAAACATTGCGCTGGATATGATTTGATCATGAAATACGATATTATAATTCATAATGGAATAATCGTAACGGTCAATAAAGATTTTGATATTATAAAAGACGGCATTGTCTTTATTACTGACGGCAAGATAGTAGAAGTATCATCAAAACCCTTAACCGCCCCCCTTCCGGAAGCAAAAGAAATAATTGATGCTCAAGGCGGAATAATAATTCCGGGGCTGGTAAACACCCACACACACCTTCCGATGACTATCTTAAGAGGGATAGGCGATGACCTTTTGCTTTCCGAATGGCTCAATAATTATATTTTCCCTTTAGAAGCAAAGTATATGAATCCCGAAACTGTAAGGGTTGCTTCTTATCTTGGATGTGCCGAAATGCTTCTTTCGGGCACTACAAGTTGCTGTGACGGATATTTTTTTGAGGAAGAAGTTGCACAAGCCGTGCTTGAATCAGGGATGCGCGCTGTTTTAGGGCATGGCGTGATTGATTTTGCCGCACCAGGAGTTTTGGATCCGGCAAACAATATAAAAACAGCTCTGAATTTTGTGCAAAAATGGCAAAACGTATCTTCATTGATTACACCCTCAATTTTTTGTCATTCACCCTATACATGTTCGGAAGAGACACTTAAAAAAGCAAAACAGATTGCTTCATCTCACAATATACTATTTCAGATTCATGTGGCTGAAACAAAAGATGAATATGATACAATTATGGCAAAGCATTCGGTTTCACCTGTAAAGTATCTTGAGCAAACAGGGATTCTTGATGAAAACACACTTCTTGTTCATGCTGTTTGGATTGATGAAAATGATATAAAGATTATATCAACGCATAACTCAAAAGTTTCCCATAATCCCCAGAGTAATATGAAACTTGCATCCGGGATATCGCCTGTGCCAAAAATTTTAAAAGAAAGAATCACAGTGGGCCTTGGAACTGACGGTTGCGCAAGCAATAATGACTCTGATATGTTTAAGGAGATGGATACCGCAGCTAAGTTGCATAAAGTTAATGTCCTTGACCCCACAGTTATGGATGCCGAAACCGTAGTTAAAATGGCAACAATTAAAGGAGCAGAAGCTATAGGAATTGGCAATGAAACCGGAAGCATAGAAAAAGGAAAACAGGCCGATATCATTATAATAGACACAAATGTTTCTCATTTGATTCCGATGTATCATCCTGTCTCGCATATAGTATATTCGGCAACAGGCTCTGATGTTAGAGATGTGGTTGTTTCCGGGAAAGTGGTAGTAAAGAATAAAAAGCTTTTAACCCTGGATATAGAAGATATTATGGATAAAATAAATCTTCTTGCCTCCAACATTAAAAAAGATCCGATAATGATATGAACCTTGGTTTAAAAATAAAAGCTTCCCTTGGAGATTTAGAAGCAGACATACTTTTTACAAATGCCCGCATCATAAATGTGTTTTCAGGCGAAATCATGCCCGGAAATTTTGCTGTTACCGGAGGGTTTTTTTCAGGTTTCGGATCTTATAAGGCAAAAAAAATTGTTGATCTTAAAAACAGTATTGTTGCACCTGGTTTTATTGATGCACATGTTCATATAGAAAGTTCCATGTCCTGTATAACGGAATTTGTAAGAGCGATTTTTCCCAGAGGCACTACCTGTGTTGTTGCAGACCCGCACGAGATTGCAAATGTTTTGGGAAAAACCGGAATAGATTATATGATCGAATCAAGCAGGAATCAGCCGATTGATATATACTTTTCCTTGCCTTCTTGTGTTCCGGCAAGTGATATGGAAACTTCAGGCGCAAAACTTACTGCTAATGATCTTTTTCCCTATATGAATAACGAACGCATTGTATCACTTGCGGAAGTGATGAACTTTCCAGGTGTTATTTACGGCGATCAGGATATCCTTGCTAAAATAGAACTTTCAAAAAAACATAAAAAACCTATCGATGGGCATGCTCCATGTTTATCCGGGAAAAACCTTTACGCATATTTAGCGGCAGGCATTTCAAGCGACCATGAATGCACAACAATTGCAGAAGCAAAAGAAAAGTTGTCAGCCGGAATGCATATAATGATAAGGGAAGGTACTGCTGCAAAAAATCTTTCGGTTCTGCTTCCTCTTGTGAATGAAAAGAATTTTCATCGGATTATGTGGTGTACCGATGACCGCCACCCCGGCGATATTATCAATAGAGGTCATATAGATTCAATGGTACAAGAAGCCGTAAGATACGGAATTGATCCTATTACTGCAATACGAATGGCAACAATAAATCCTGCAAATTATTTCGGCCTTTATGAAAAAGGCGCTATCGCTCCGGGAAGGCATGCCGATTTTGTTGTATTTAAGGATTTGAATAATCCTTTAATAGAGCAGGTGTATTCAAGAGGAGTGCTTTTGGCGCAAAACGGGGTGATAGAAAATGAGGTTAGAAAACCCGAACCTGTTTTGCTGCCTTCTGCAATGAATGTTGAAATAAGCGATATTGATTTTTCCATTTCTTATAAATCTGAAAAAATAAAAGTAATAGAAATTATACCGGATCAGATTATAACCCGTCATATTGTTTCAAAAACAAATATTGTAAACGGTATGGCTGTTTCCGATATATCAAATGATATTTTAAAAATCTGTGTTATTGAAAGGCACAAAAGCACAGGTAATATCGGCAAAGGTTTTGTCAAAGGTTTAAGCCTGAAAAAAGGAGCAATTGCATCAAGCGTTGCACATGATTCCCACAATATAATTGTTGCAGGAACAAATGATGAAGATATGAAAGTTGCAGCAAATGCGGTTATTCAAATGGGCGGAGGACTATCAGCAGCATGTGACGGAAATGTTTGCGCAACGCTTTGTCTTCCTATTGTCGGCCTGATGTCAGATGAAACCGTTTGTGATATTGACAGAGATATGAAACATCTTGTTTCAATTGCTCAATCTTTCGGCTCATTACTTGCCGATCCGTTTATGGCTCTCTCATTTCTCGCCCTTCCTGTAATTCCTGAACTTAAAATTACCGATAAAGGGCTTGTTGATGTTGATAAATTTTGTATAGTGCCACTTTTTGAACCGTAAGAACGAATACTTTTTTATAAAGAGAATAAAAGCTTATTGCAAAACACAAGTTGTTCTTGAACCCTAATATTTTATAAAAAAATCGAAAGCAAAAAAACAATGAAAGAAACAAAATCCCCCCCCCCAATACCTCTTCGGCCAATATGGCTTGATGACAAACAGGATGCCGTCAAAATTATTGACCAGAGGCTTCTTCCGCACAAGTTTATCATCGTTGATCTTAAAACCGTTGATGATGTGATAACTGCGATTAAAGATATGTACGTTAGAGGAGCTCCTCTTATAGGAGTAACGGCAGCATACGGGGTTTATCTTGCCGTACTTAGTCTTTTAAAAAACCAGGGCGGAAATGATTTTATTGTAAATGAGTGTAACAGAATAAAATCTGCAAGGCCGACAGCTATAAATCTTGTATGGGCAGTTGACAGAGTATTAAAAAAGGTTCTTTCTGTTGATAAAATTCAGGATAAAATTTTTGCAGCTCGAGATGAGGCAGCAATAATAGCTGAAGAAGAAGTTAAAAACTGCAAGGATATAGGCCTTCATGGCCGTGAAATAATAGAGAAGATAAGCCGCAACAAAAATAATGCTACAGTAAATATTTTAACTCATTGTAATGCCGGCTGGCTTGCCTGTGTAGAATACGGCACAGCAACAGCTCCAATTTATGCTGCTCATGAAAAAGGGATGGATGTCCATGTCTGGGTTGATGAAACAAGACCGCTTAATCAGGGAGCACGATTAACTGCATGGGAGTTGGGAAAAAGCGGTGTAAAACATACGGTAATAACCGACAATGCAGGCGGGCACCTTATGCAAAACGGCATGGTTGACATTGTAATTGTTGGAACCGACAGAACAACATATAAAGGAGATGTTGCCAACAAAATAGGGACTTATCTGAAAGCTTTGGCCGCAAAAGATAATAATATCCCTTTTTATGTAGCTCTTCCATCAAGCACTTTTGACTGGAATATTGATAATATAAAAGATATGCCTATTGAGTTGCGAGATCCGGATGAAGTGCGTTATGTTCAGGGACTTGATATAGATATTATAAAAAGCGTTCTTATTACTCCAAAAGAAAGTCCTGCTGCTAATTTTGCATTTGATGTTACCCCTTCAAGGCTTGTTACCGGTTTTATCACCGAAAGGGGGATTTGCAGTGCTGAAAATATCAATGAGCTTTTTCCGGATAAGATAAAGATTAAAATTGCCTAAAAGATCATAAATTGTAATTTGCTTGACAACGTGATTTGCCTAGAATAGGTTTTCCAAAAGGACAAATACTTGAGCCAGTTTCAAAACGCCCCATTTTGGCCGATCTCTGCGTTGGGCTCAAATTTCAATCCTCGAAATACTCAATGTATTCCTGTGGTTGAAATTTTCCCCCGCCTTGAGCTTGACCAAACTGAAACGTTTTGAAAGTGGCTCACTTGTTATTTTAGATCAAATTTAATATACATCAGCCTCACTAAAAGAGGAATGTAACATATGAAGATTGACAGAAAGATTATTTTCGGTTTGTTTCTAATAGCACTAGTGATTCCTGCAATTGTTTTTGGCAGCGACACCGAATCGCCGACAAATCATATGAACATAGGAGAAATTCTTCCGCTCTGGAGTTGTATACCTTTTGGTTTTATGCTTCTTTCAATAGCTCTTTTTCCTCTTCTTGCCCCAAACTTCTGGCATCATCATTTCGGCAAAATTTCCTTTTTCTGGGCAGCTCTGTTAGCCATTCCAGGGTTGGCTATATTTCGCGGAATTGCTTTATATGAAATCCTTCATATTATAATCATTGATTACATACCTTTTATTATACTGCTCTGGTCACTTTATGCCGTATCGGGTGGTATTTTGCTGCGCGGTACTCTGGTTGGGACTCCTGTTGTAAATACCTGCATGCTTATAATAGGAACTTTGCTGGCTTCCTGGATGGGTACTACCGGAGCAGCAATGCTTATGATACGTCCTTTTTTGAGGGCAAACAGCCATCGCAAAAACAGAACTTTTATGGTGGTTTTTTTTATATTTTTAATCGCCAATGTAGGCGGTGCCCTGACGCCTTTGGGTGATCCACCGCTTTTTTTGGGTTTTTTACATGGCGTGCCTTTTTTCTGGACACTTAATATTGCTCCTCATATGATTCTGGTTGCAGGATTACTTCTTATAATTTATTTTTTTATGGATTCATATCACTACCGTCGCGAGAAACCTTCACCAATAAACCTAAATAAAAAAGTACCTTTCGGGATAGAGGGAAAGCACAATTTTCTTTTAATAGCAGCAATTGTAGGCGCAGTTCTTATGAGCGGCATAGCAGACTGGGGAGAAGTATCAATCTTTGGTGTACATACTTCTGTGCAGGATCTGGTTCGTAACGGGCTTTTACTTATGATAGGAACTTTATCAATTGTAACCACAAACATAACCGTTTATGAAGAAAATAATTTTTCATGGGCACCGATCATTGAAGTTGCTTATCTTTTTATTGGTATTTTTATTACTATGATTCCATGTTTGCTGATTTTAAAAGCAGGCAGCAAAGGAGCCCTGGCTTTTATTATTAATTCAGTTCAGGATCCGGTTCATTTTTTCTGGATTACAGGGGTATTTTCGAGCTTTCTTGACAATGCACCCACTTATCTGACTTTTTTCAATACTGCTTTGGGAAGTTATTGCGCATCATTACCGGAATCGGCTGCCATAGCTTATCTTATTGCCGAACACCCGATATATCTTGAGGCCATTTCTACAGGAGCTGTTTTTTTTGGAGCTTGCAGCTATATCGGCAATGCCCCCAATTTTATGGTACGATCCATAGCCGAAGAAGCAGGCACTCCTATGCCCAGCTTTTTCGGCTATATCATCAAATATACACTTTTGATACTTATTCCGGTTTATATATTAGTAACTTTTATCTTTTTCTGGGGCAGGTGAAAAATGAAATTTGAAAAAATATTGTTTAATACACGTTTTAAAGACAATGCAATTAGCGCTCTTGAGGAGATAACAGATCTTAGAGCAATTGGTCTTAAAGAAGTTGTGCTGGTTTATGTTATTCCAAGAGACAGTGTCGCTTTTGTTCCTTATGGAGGTTATCAAAAAGAAAAAGAATTGGAAATTAAGAAAAAAGTCTCAGATAAATTTGAGAATTGGGTTGATATTCTTGCGAAAAAAGGTGTTAAAAGCAAAATACAAATTGAAGTCGGCATGCCGAATGCCGTAATACTTTCCATAGCTGAAAAAGAAAAAGTGGATATAATTGTCGCGGGAAGCAAAAAACGCTCACTACTGGAAAAAGTTTATGTGGGAACACACCTGCTGGATCTTGCACGCCGCAGCCCTATCCCGATATTGATGAACAAGTACCTGGCTGAATATGAAAAAGACGGAGAAATAATAACAAAGGTTAATGAGCATATTTTTGACCGTCCCATGCTTGCTACAGATTGGTCATGCCCTTCGGAAAACGCACTTGAAGCTCTGATATCTCTTAAGGGATTAGCTTCTAAAATTATAGTAGCTCATAATATCGGTTTTAAAATAACTAAAGCTATGAGCCCTGACCAGTTTAAGGAAATTAAAAAAGAAAGCCGCAAGAGACTTGAAGAATACCAAAATCGTCTGAAAGATGCGGGTATTGATTCGGAAACAAGTCTGACCTCCGGACGGACAGTGCCTGAACTTATCAATGTTTCGCGAAAGAATAATGCTTCTATGATTGTGATGGGCAGAACCGGGAAAGACTGGCTCAGCCAATACTGGTTGGGCGGTATATCTCACAGGATAGCTGAAACCTCCGAATTGCCTGTATTACTTATTCCCTAACAATATTACCAATTTTCTGTATCTCAGGTTTAGACATATTAATGGGTGCGTATTGATCCGTTTGCGCAGATCCCTTTTTATCAGACCATGACAGGGGTAAAAGAATGCTTACCCTTCTGTTTGAAAAGTCTAAAGGCTTATCAGGAAGCCTTAGATTTCTGTCTGCAAAACCTCGCACTTCAAGTATCTGATCCTTTCGCAAGCCGCCTTCTTCCAGTATCTTTCTTGCGCTATTGGCTCTTTCAGTACTTAGTTCCCAGTTGGAATAGCCGGAAGAAGATACATAGGGCCTTGCATCTGTGTAGCCCTCAATTATGATTCCGTTTTTTAGTTTGCCCAGATGTGATGCTGCAAGTACATGTAATAACTTTACCGTTTCAGGCTTTATTTGAGACTTGCCTATATCAAAAAAAAGGCCTTCGGATGCCTCAACAAGATTAATTCGCATACCCTCATTTGACACAGATACCATAATCTTATCCTTAAACCTGTCAAATTCCGGAGTCTGGTCTATAGTTTTTGAGATTTTTGACGCTTCTGCTTTTAGTGTCTCCATTTCAAAGGCACGTTTGTCTGCCGGTATCGGCGAAGGCGGCAAGGACATAGCTTTTTCCTTTTCAGGGAGAATACCTCCGGTTCTGCCGGACTCAAAAATTCCCGGGTCATTAAAATAGGCGCCGATATATTGTTTTACCTCTTTGCTTTGTCCTACAATCCATAAAACTATAAATAGTGCCATCATAGCAGTAACAAAATCTGCATATGCAACCTTCCATGCTCCTCCGTGATGACCGCCATGGCCTTTTTTTTTCTTAATAACTATAATCGGGGGAAGTGTTTCATCGTTCATTTTATTTACCCTTTACATGGTTTTCCATTTCCTGAAATTCAGGCCTGTAATCACTTGGAATAGAGCGCCTTGCAAATTCTACTGCTATTATAGGATTTAGTCCTTTTGCAAAGGCTATCATACCCGCCTTGATTGCATCATAGATTTTAGATTCATCATCATTGGCCAAATCGATATTTGTGGCAAGTGGCTGAATAAAACCATACGAAAGATATATGCCAAGAAAGGTTCCTACAAGAGCAACCGCAACCTTATGTCCAACTACTTCAGGCGGACCATCAATGGCCTGCATTGTTATAACAATACCTAACACAGCAGCCACGATGCCAAGCCCAGGCATTGAATCACCGATTTTCTGAAGAATCATGCCCGGTTTTGATCCTTCGCTGTGATGAGTTTCAATATCACAGTCTATAAGAGCTTCCATATCGTGGGCAGCTACCCCTCCAAGCACTACAAGACGAAATGTATCACATATGAAATGAAGAAGATGGTGATTATTTAAAAATTTAGGGTATTGGGTAAAAATTGTGCTTTTTTCAGGATTTTCAATATGGCCCTCAAGAGCTATAAGTCCGTCTTTACGGCTTAACTGAAAAACATCAAACAGGAGCTTTAAAAGATCAAGGTATGTTTGCTTGCTTATTGAAGAGCCTTTCATTGTACCAATTATTTTACCCATTACATCTTTAAGAAGGCTGGCCGGGGCCGAAATGAAAAGCGCTCCAAGTGCTGCACCACCTATAATCAAAAATTCAACCGGCTGTATAATGACAGCTAAAGGGCCTCCTTCCAACACAAAACCCCCAAAAACACTTACAATAACCACTACAATACCTATAATTACAAACATCTCTTTTTTTCCCTTTCCGATTGAATAAGGAAGTATTTGAAGTGGATCACATACATACCCATAAAAAAATCCAACGTTTTACTTCCGAGGTGCTAAACAGCTGTCTATTTATTTATCGGCACAATATAGTAAAACTTTAGAGCCACTTTCAAAACGTTTCAGCTTGCTCAAGCTCAAGGCGGGAGAAAATTTCAACCACAGGAATACAATTTAGTATTTTGAGGATAGCGCTAAAGGTTAGCGCTTATGCTTCACTACGTGTCACTTCGTGCGAAATTTGAGCCCAACGCAGAGATCGGCCAAAATGGGGCGTTTTGAAACTGGCTCTTTAAATAGTCTTTTTAGCTAATATTGAAAGTCGATCAAGTCTTAAAAAAGAATTAGAAATTGCAGATAGCGCCAAGCCTCTGGTCATACATCTTGCCCACTCCATATTCATTTCGTCTCATAAATTTATCTTCTGAAGGACCACTGATTTGCATTTCGGGATGTTTTTTGAGGACTTCACTTGCTATTTTCATCTCTTTTGTACACCCGGTGCTAAACGTTGCATCTTTACCTACCCATTCGGGAGGAACTTTTCTTCCCAGGATCTGAAAAGTTTCAACTATGTCATCATATGTCTGAAATCTCCATATGTCGATCAAACCGCTTCTTTGTACTATTTCCCACATATACATCAGATCATCGGCATCCATCCCTTCTTCGTAGTATTCTGAAGGATTAATTATAAATGTCATAGAAAAGCGTTCCCTAAGATGCTGGATGAAAACGGACATAATTTTTTTGGCCATTTTAATTTTTCCTGGGATAGAACCAATTATGCCACTGTAAAAAATAACAGTCATACCCTTTTTCTTAGATTCAGACATCTGGTTGATAATTGTATTTGCCTTTATTTCTAAACTCTCATAGGAAAATTTAATCACAGAAGGATGTTTTGGTTTGTAGCTTATATTTACCGAATCGTTTTCACCGGATGAAATATTAAAAATATCCTGTGTGAATTGGAAATGGGAGTTGAAAAACCGCCTTTTCTGGTCATAACCCCTTGAAATAATAAAATCGACTTCTTTGAAAAACCTGGCAAAAGTTGTAGATGTAAGAAGAAGATTTATATTTTCAAAAATTCCGTCCGATATTGCCATGATATCATTATCGCTTCTTATAATCCTGATCAGTTCATTTTTCCCCAGATGGCTGTCTTTTATAAAATATGTTCCTTTAAGATCTTCAGCCATGGTTTCATCTCCCATTGCATCATAAAAAGTAGCTTTTGTAAAAAGAGGCCCTTCCTTAAACACCAGAATTATTTTATGACCAAGTTTTGCAAGATATTTTACGATTGTTATATCCACAACAGCTTCACCGGCTTCGTCTATAAGCCATAGAATCTTCTTGCGCAACTCCTGCCCGCTATTACTGTCGCTTTTGCAAAGAAGGTCAAAAAGCAGTTCGGCTCCATTTCCTGTAAATTTTCTTTCGAATATTTTCAAAAAATCTTCTTCAGTATATCCGGCCGATTTAGCGGATGTCCAAAGGGAATTTTCTACACAAAGAGTAAATAGTCTTTTAAGTTCAAGGTAGTCAGCCAGTTTTCTGATATCGGAAATTGTACCTGGAATATCTTTAAAATATGATGGGTCTACAATGTTTAAGGCTTTTTTGCAGGATTCCGATTTCAAGGTTTTTCTGGTAGAAACATTCCGAAAGGCTTTGTCACATAAATAAGGATCTAGTATGTTTGAATGATTGATGAATATTCTAAGCAGCCGCTTTTCAAGACGCGACGGGAGCATAATAGTATCTTTTGTTTCATGCATGAACTTAATTTGTATTAAAGATTTGAGAAAATTATTTTCGTTTTCATCTTCTATCTGATCATCTACAACATTAAGTATCCGCTCAAGAACAGCATTATATTTTTCATGCACAAAAGCTTGATCATTACGATTCATTATGCTTTCAAACATTTTATCGGAACATGGATAATAACGCTCGTCTTCTTGAGTATAAACCATAAACCTCACCTGTTCGGGAGTTGCAACCTGTTCGGGATATGAGTTATAATCGAGGTGATTTTCAATAAAAAAAGCGACATACCAGGCATCTTTCTCGGGATTTTCACCTTCTGTGTAGATGCTCTTTTGTTCCGGTGTTGTTGGTTTGTCATTATGAAAAAATTCCATTAAAGGTCTCCTGTGTTAAATGGAAAATAAAAATTGGGCAGTCTTGGGAAATGAAGCGGATGGGGAAAAATAGAAGTATATAGTGTTTTGCAAAAAAACATTACTATTGATACGAAGATTATCAACTCTCGCATTAAAATTATTTGAAACAACAAAATCAATGACAATATTCACAACATATAAGCTATTTTAACAAGAATCTCATCTTTGCAGAACCGATTTCTATAACATCAAAATCCTTAAGTTTAACAGATTCACTTACAGCAGTTCCGTTGACTTTTGGTTTTGACCCGCTTTCATGACTTAAAAAATATCCGCTTGGCCTTTTGCTTATAGTGGTTGAAACCTTGCCTACCAGAAATCCGCCTACTACTATGTCATTTGTTGATGCTTTTCCAATTTTGAAAAGTTTTTTTAATAGCCCTATTTCTCCTGTTCCCCCTGATATAAATGATAGCATAGCGGCAGGTTCAGTTATCTGAGTTTTAGCTGCCTGTAGTGAAGCGGCATTAGGAGTACTCTTAGCAAGCATAGATTTGTACGCATCGGTATCCATAACCATAGTCTGATCCATATCTTCTGAAGCGGTGGCTTCGGGTTTGGTTTCAGTATCTTTGTATTGAAAAGAAAGACTATGTTTGCCTATTGTAATGTTATCTCCATGTTGAAGCCAGTGTGAACTTACATACTGTTCGTTAACAAAGGAGCCGTTTTTACTTTGAAGATCGGTTAACAAAAAACCTTCACCAACCGAATCTATCTTGGCATGGTGACCGGATACGGCAAGATTGTCGATAACAATATTGTTATCTTCCCGCCTTCCGATATTAATCGATTTCTCTTTTTCAAGAACGTATTCGGAAATAACATTATCTTTGAATTTAAGTGTTAGAGTCGGCATTGCAATACCTCATTTAAAAAGGTTAGTAATAATAAAAAACTATTTAAAAAAGTTTTTTAGCTTTGACATCAATCCTTTCATCAGGCCGTTTCGATTTTTTTTATTCTTAACCTTTAAAACAATAACGGTTATGTTATCATTGCCGCCGCGTTCATTTGCAAGATCAACGAGCAAACTGCATGCCTTCTGAGGGTGTTCTTGTCTTACTGTTTCAAGTATCTCTTCAGGCGTAACATTGTCTGATAGTCCGTCTGAGCTTAATACTAATACGTCTCCCTGGAAGTAGGGAGTTTCGTATATATCAGGCTCTATCGTTTCTTTTATGCCGACAGCCCGGGTTAACATGTGCTTGAAATGGTGCTCAAGCATTTTGGCCCTTTGCGGATCAATAGCCATCTGTTCAGCTAAAACAGTATGTGGTACAGATAGTAGTTCTATGCTACCATTATGTATAAGATAAATCGGGCTATCGCCCACATTGGTTGCAATTAAATTATTTTCAGTAAAAAGAACCGCTGAAACAGTTGTTCCCATTTCTTCATATGCTTCATTGCTTTTAGATAAACTATAAATTCCTTTATTGGCAAGATGAATACTTGAAATAAGCCGGTTAGCGTCTTTTGAAAGAGAGATATCAGAATCTTTAAGCTCCTCGACACCAATAGTATTATCTTCAAAACGTTTCATATAATCACGGATAGTATCCACAGCAATAGAGCTGGCCACTTCTCCGGCATTGTGTCCGCCCATACCATCAGCAACTACAAAAAGGTTCATGGAATTGTCGATATATATGGCATCTTCGTTCTGTTTTCTTTTTCTTCCGACATCACTAATGCCTGCTGATTCAACAACTGCCATGTAAGCTATGTTCCTATATATACGAATACAAAAGATAATGTGGATTCGATCTGTTAAATTTAAAACAATCTAACTTTTCCCTTATATAATAAAAAGTTGTTGGGGTCAAGCAAGATAAATATATATTTCTTTTAAGATTAATTATAAAGTTTTAAAGTGTTATTCACACCCTGCCATGCATATTATACCAGATGAATACACAATCAAACATTACTTTTCGGTTTCATCCTGGCGATAACCTCATCAATTCTTTTGCCGATTGCTCTAAGATCTGATGCCATCATAGATACCCGTTTATAACGTTTTTCCTTTTCTTTTTCCAATGCTTTGTCAATGACTGTTACAAGAGATTTTATTATCTTTGGGTTGATCTGTTTCGGGTCGGGATGTTTTACATTCATGATTTGATTCATCAATGCAGCAGGGCTGTCCCCGGCAAAAGGGTATTGACCGGTTGAAAGCTGGAACAGCATTGTTCCTAAAGAGAATATATCAGATCTTCCATCAACCTTTTCTCCTGAAAACTGTTCAGGCGACATGTAATACGGCGTGCCTTTGATAACACCGGTTTGAGTCTGTGAAGTAGCAGTTATTCTCGCAATACCGAAATCAGTTATTTTAACTATCCCGCTTTTTAAAAGCATTATGTTTGCCGGTTTGATATCGCGGTGAATAATTCCTTTTTGGTGGGCATAATCAAGTGCTTCAGCAACGGTTGCAATATAATCAATAACTTTGGGGATAGGAAGCAGATTTTCTTTTACGGTATATTTTTCCAGGTCTTCACCTTCAAGATATTCCATAGCTATGTATGCGAGGTTCTGATCATCTCCGGCATCGTAAATAGTTACAATATTCGGATGTGAAAGAGTTCCGGCGCTTTCTGCTTCCCGGAAAAATTTTTCTTTCATATTTTGAATTTCTTCCAACGTATGGTCTTCTTCACTGAACTGGAAAGTTTTTATTGCCGTTGTCCGGTTTATCTTGGGGTCAAGCCCCAGGTAGACAATTCCCATTGCTCCTTTTCCGAGTTGTTTTTGTATTTCGTATCTGCCCAGTGTGGGTTTTGTTCCTGTGGCTGTTGAAAGAAAACCGTCTGAAGAAGGGGATGCACCGAACATACCGTCCCCGAATACCATAGTATTACTGGCTTTGATTAGTTTCTTTTTTCTTTCCGAAACATCTTTAAATTTTTTGTCATGTCCTTCCACATATTCATATACTGCTGCGGCTTTGTTGAATTGTCTTTTTCTTTCATAATCAAGTGCAAGATTATAAAGAATATCTTTCATCTGATCATCTACCGGAATTCGCCGAAATTTATCAAAGGCCATATCAAGCATGCCCTGACCCTGAAAAGAAAGCCCAAGCATCCGGTTTGTTTCAGCCGATTCCACTTCGATTTTATCTTTTTTGGATTCGGTTACAAAATATCTAAGACTTATTATTCCAATATAGCCAATGACAAGCTCAAGAGCAGGATAAGCAACGCGGACCCAGTATCCTTTGGAAGCAAAAAAGTATGCCGAACTTCCTATAAGCAATATGATCATTATAATGAATGCGGCACCAACTGTTTTTGCTTTTAATCTTGAAAAAACAAATGTGATAATAAGGCCTATTATAATTATGGCCGCAAGTTCAACAACCGGTGACCAGTATGGCTGCAAGATAAAATTGTTGTTAAGTATTGTCCAGACGGCATTAGCGGAAAACTCGCCCACAGGTAAAGCCGGATCGGTTGGCGTGCTGATAGGGTTCATGATTCCGGCTGCGGATGCACTGACAAGAACAAGCTTGTTTTTAAAAACATCCGGCTGAATTTTGTCGTTTATAACATCAAAAAATGAATATTTTTTAAATGCGCCGCGGGGACCTTTAAAATTAATAAGAAGCTCCGAAGCAAAAGTAGTAGGTATTTTAAGATTACCGAGAGTAACGCTTGAACCCAATTCGGCTGAAAGTTTTTCCCTTGGAATATCAAGGTAGGCACAAGCAAGCTTTAAGGTATATGATGGATAATAAAGTCCACGACATTCATAGACGAGACGTTCTCTTCTTGCAATACCATCCATGTCATTGCCGAAGTTAAGATGACCTATACCTGCCGATGCTTTAAGAAATGAAGGAAGAGGAAGTATTATTTTATCAGCCCGGTAGTGTAACGCGCCGGAAGGACTTTTTATTTTCTGGATTGAATATTCGTATAATATATCATCGGCTTCTTTTGTATCATTGCCCGTTACGGCAGATTCTTTGAAATAAAATGGCAAAACAATATTGGCGGATTCGCTGATTGCCTGGGCAAGCTTTTTGTCATTATCCAGTTTTTCTCTGGTCTCATGCAAAACATTAAGGTAATTGCTATATGTTTTTCCGGTATCTTTTGAAAAAATGGCTGTAAATTTGTCTTCCAGTTTTTCAACAGTTTTTAATCCGGTGCTTTCTTCAGGTTCGCTGAGTATAAGATTGAGCCCTGTTACTTTGGGATTTCCCAAATTTATCTTTTTGATGCCATTCGCAATAATATCACGTGACCAGGGCCATCGACCGATTTTTTCAATCGAATCATCATCTATATCAACTATTACTATGTTGCTTGATGATTCAGGGTCTGCGCGTAATCCCATCATAGCATCGTAGAGTTTATATTCAAGAGTATCAAGAAAATCGGTACGAAATAAGCTTATACATAAAAAAAGTATAGTGATGCCTATTCCCATAAAAAGAGTAGGGTGTTTTTTAAATAAGTTCATAGCAATTTTCTCATATTACATGTTTGCATAAATTTCTGTCTGCTTTGACAAAGCTTGAAAAAAGGATGCTATCCTTCATTGTCGCAGATAACCCTGTTCTTTCCCTCATTTTTTGCACAATACATGTGTTTGTCTGCTCTTGAGACAAAGGCTTGCTGCTTTTCACACGGTACATACTGGGTGCACCCGATACTCAAAGTCACAGCAAATTCCTCAGAAGAATTCACAGAAAAGGAAAAAGAAGCACAAGACTGCCTGATTCTCTCTGCTACTTTAGTGGAATTTTCAACCGAAGTTTCAGGAAGGATAACAACGAATTCCTCGCCTCCGTATCGGAAGGCTAAATCAGAATCCCGGATACAACTTCTTAGTACCTGGGCCAATCCTGCCAAAACCTTATCACCCTGGCTGTGACCGTAAGTATCATTAACAGTTTTGAAGTTATCAATGTCCATAAGGAGAAGTGATAGAGGCCGGCCATATCTGAGTGCTCTTGAGATCTCTCCTTCAAGTTGTGTATCAAGACACCTCTTGTTAAAAAGCCCGGTAAGGTCATCCACAATACTAAGCTGTTTGTATTTCTCTTCACTTATTTTTAAAGCTTCTTTTGTTTCTATAAGGGATTTTTCAGCTTTTACCCGGTCCGTGATATCCGTCAGGAATGTGACGATACCCACAAATTCAGGGCCGAAGGTACGAAGAGGTGTTGCGATGATAATATAGTGTGCGATTTCACCATCTGGAAGTGTCTTTTGTATTTCAATTTCAACGCGCGCCTCGCCTCCTTGTATCCTGGCAAAAGGGCATTTCGGCGTATTACAACATCCGCAAATAGAGGTCTCAAAGCATTTTTTCCCCTGAAGCTCTATTCTTGTCAAGCCGGTAACCTTTGAAATAGCATCATTAGCGCGAATGACATTACAATCCTTATCAATGAGCATTATGCAGCCTGCAACGGTTTTGAAAATCTGGTCCAACTCCAATCGGGATATTTCCGATTCAACCGTCAGGGTGTTTGCCCTTGAAAACGCATCTTCATGTTGCTGCTCCATCAAAACCAAT
The DNA here is from genome assembly GCA_018817425.1 of Pseudomonadota bacterium. Classification (NCBI taxonomy): domain Bacteria; kingdom Pseudomonadati; phylum Pseudomonadota; species Pseudomonadota bacterium. The sequence continues at coordinate 41,390 of JAHITX010000011.1, read as the reverse complement.
TCTTTTTTGTGTATTTCCGCTTTTTCCTTGATTTCCATCAGTTCTAATAAGTTATATCTATGCTTGTCTGCGGCAAGAAGCTGGCACCGGAGCAATTCGGGATTAACAGGTTTGAACATAAAAAAATCCGCCTTACTTGCAGATACACTGCTAATTTTGTGATTATCTTCATTATACACCTGAACAACTATCTGATTCATGCTCGTGCAACATTTTTTATTTAACCTGTAAATTTCCGAATCTGTATTATCATTGGAACATTCGCGATCTATGATAACCAGGGCCGTCGTTAACTCATTCTCCAATTCTGAAAAGGCATTGGAAGCATCTTTGTGGACTATGATTTTGTAAGAAAGCTCATCCAGACCTGACGCAAGGGCATCACGAAAATCGGAATCTCTGGTAATAATAAACGCTTTTTTTTCTTCTTTTGATTTCGTCATATCACTCCTCAATCAAAGACCTGCAGAATATAATTCGAAAAACAAGAAAATACTAAAAAATTGTAGCAGACCCAACCTTGTTTATAATAAATACTGATCGATTAGCTTCAAATGTAGTCATACCCGGCACCTGAACAACTTATTAAAGCAAATGTCTAAATCTGAATATTTTAGAAGAGTTAAGATAAACTCTATTCATCATGCTATGTCTAATATGTCAATATTTTTTTAAGATATAATTACATTGATTTTAGCAAATCTGTTTGTTTTGCATGATAGCCGGATTCAATGACCGGTCATGTAGTAAGTATCAATAAGAATGTTGTTTTGTGAAAAGCTATAAGCGGGAAATATATTATTTTATTATCGTTTTTATAGAAACTGCCGATATATTATTTCAGAAGCTTGTTTTGAGTAACATTTACATTTAAGAACACTTAAGAATATAATTATATATTACAAGATATTATCAATTTTCTGTACTTAATATATTCTTTGTGTTAAAAATATTGGGAATTAAGATAAACAGTAAAGAATTGCGGACTGCTATTGATGGAAATTATTACAACACATAAAAACACGGATTTTGATGCTCTTGCATCCATGATTGCTGCAACAATTTTATATCCCGATGCTGTTTGTGTTCTTCCAAAAATGATAAATCCCAATGTCAAGGCCTTTCTTTCTATCCATAAAGACATATTTGATATGCATTCACCCGCTGAAATTGATTTTGATAAGGTTAAAAAATTAATTGTTGTTGATACAAGCAACTGGAACCGTCTTGACCGGTTAGATGCACTTTCAACAAGAAAAGATCTTGAGATCATATTATGGGATCACCATAGAGGTGACGGTGATATAACAGCAGCGTGGAAGTGCCGGGAAGAAGTCGGATCAAACATAACTCTTATGGTGCGCAGGCTGAAAAAAGAAAAAAAGAAAATATCTCCTATGCAGGCAACTCTTTTTCTAACCGGCCTTTATGAAGATACAGGGCATCTTAGCTTTTCATCTTCAACAGCAGAAGATGCCTATATGGCAGGTTTTCTTCTTGAAAAAAAGGCGGACTTAAACATTGTCAGTTCTTTTTTGCGCCAGGCATACGGGGAAAAACAAAAAAATATTCTGTTTGAAATGTTGCAAACTGCAAAAAGATCAAAAATAAACGGCTATTCTATCAGCATTAATAAACTTGCAATTAAAGGACATGTAAACAGCCTTGCCGTTGTTGTAGGTATGTACAGAGAGATTTTAAATGTTGATGCTACATTCGGAATATTCAGCAATAAAGAAAAAGACAGGTGTATGGTTATTGCCCGCAGTAATGCAGAAGGTTTAGATGTTGGTTCAATCATGCGCAGCATGGGCGGAGGAGGGCATCCCGGTGCCGCTTCTGCAATGTTGAAATCAGTTAATCCCAATGCGGTTGAGGAATGGATCACAGAACTCATTGAAGGCAATCAGCAGGCATCCGTACAGATAAGCGATTTAATGTCTTTTCCGGTTTTTACTGTAGAATCTGACATGTCTATGGGAAAGGTTGCTTCCATACTGAAGAAAAAGGGCTGTACCGGGCTTCCTGTTGTTGAAGGAGAAAAACTGGTTGGAGTAATTTCACGCAGAGATTTTATTAAAATAAAAAAAGAATCTCAGTTGGTATCTCCCGTAAAAGCATTTATGAGCACAAAAATTGTAACAATCGATCCGGGAAAAAGCCCTATTCAGGCTGCAAAACTAATGGCGAAGCATGATATAGGAAGGCTTCCGGTTGTTGAAAACGGGAGCATAATAGGCATTATTACGCGCTCGGATACTATGCTGTATTTTTATGATATGCTGCCGGATTGAATTTTTGACGAATTTGCAAACAGTAGAAAAAAACGGTGCGATTGGCCTTATCGGTTATCCGCTTTTAATTTATATTTAATGTCCTGCTTGACCAATGCTTCAAGTGAGGCATCAAGATAGGCTTTTTGGCAATCAACCGTATCTATAGTTCCATTGCGCAAAAACGTCATATACCTACATCCTCCATAACAAAGAGGCAAATATTCACAACCGGCGCAGTCCTCGTTTTTCCAGATACCGGGCTTATAAGAGGCACAATCTTTTGTGCCTGTCAGAAGATCTCCGACTTCATAACCTTTTTTACCTATAAAACCAGGACATTTGCAAACAACGCCATCGAAATTTACCACATAGGAGTTTGTAGATTCTACCATGCAGGTCATGGGCATAATCTTTTGCGTATTGTATCCTCTTTTTAAAATCTCTTCACGCAAGTACGCAACAACACCCATCAGCCATGGCTCATTAACTGAAGTACAGCCGCTTCCGTATTCGGGCAGCGAAAAATTCCCTTCGGGCTGTTTCATTACAGGGTCAAACTTTACTGAGGCAATTTTATCCGGCGTTAGCCCTTCTCTTGCCATATAATCAAGAAGCAAAGGAAATTTATCGTAGTTGTCCTTGGTAAAATTTCCACCTATGCCAATTTTTACAAGATCGCAAGTCTCTTTGATATTCTTGATGAGGGTAGCAAAGCTTTTGGCACCTGATTTAAAAGGCCTTGATTGATTATGAGTTTCGGCAGGGCCGTCTAAAGTGATTTTAACACCTTCAAGCCCTAAGGCAACCAGCTCCTCTGCCGTCTTTTTGGTAAAAAGAGAACCATTTGTGACAAGGGTAAAGCTGTAAGAGGCTCCTCTGCTTTCGGTAAATGACCTTAATGCTTTGGAAATACGTTTAATAAGGCCAATGCTCAAAAGGGGCTCTCCTCCGAAAAAATCTATAAGAAGAGATTTTTTATGGCGCGGGAATTTTTTTTTGATGAAATCTACAAGATGATCCGCAGTTTCATCCGACATATAGAGCTTTCCCTTCATGCCCCCTTCATAACAGTATGTGCATGCAAAATTACAGTCCAGATTAAGAACAGCTATGACATGCACACCGTTATTTTTTGTATTAAGATTATCGAAAAGTCTGAAAACGGCCTGCTTTTCCTCCTCTTTGTCATGAACTATCATGCCAAGCTTTGATAACAAAGCCTCATCGGAAGGAGAAAGCTCAACATTATTTTCAATGGCCTGATACGTTTCTTTATTAAGGATGATCTTTGACATCTTACGGGTGGAAAAAAGCAACAGTTGGCTTGGGCTTTCTTCGTAAGGATATACCTTGAGGTATCGTGAAAATTTCATAGAGTATAGAGAAAGTTAAAAAAAAGGGGAAGCGGCACTCCCCCTTTTTTAAAAAATTAATTATCTAAACGGAGTAAGTGGGCCAGAACAACAAATCCCAAAAGAATCTACAATATCATCCATCTTAATGCCTTCATCAAGTACTGCTATTTGTTCTTTGGTTTCTTCTCTTTTTTCTTCTGCCATAACATACCTCCTTTTTTTATAAATGCTGTTTATATTACATGTTGGTCTTAACATGTTTGCAAAAAGTTATAACCTTTTTTAACGCAGCTTCATTAAATATCACAAAGTTTATGCCAAACAACAGAACTTAAATTTTATTGGTTTAACCAATTTAAATACAAGGCTTATAACATTGTAATAACAGCAAAAACATATGAATGAACTGTTTTAAAATGAGAATCGTATTCCGGCTTCAAGCCATCTTTCCGGATTTTTAATATCGCTAAAGGTATATTGAGATCCGTTAAATATGTTGTGAGCTGTAAAAAATATTTCCGTTGCAGTTTTTTGGTTAGAGCAGATTTTTTTGCTTAGATTAAAGTCCCATATAAAATCATCGTAACTTGCCCCTGCCGCAGAATTAAAGTCCCACCACACATAGTGGCCGAAGAGCTGAGCATAGAAAGATTTTTTGTCATTATACTTTAAACCTATATTCCATGTGTAAATTCTTTCAGATCCTTCCTCGGTGGCAGGATTAATATCCACATAGACAAACCCGGACCGGCAAGAAAAATTATATATGGGAACCGTTTCCGCTTCAAGCTCAATTCCCTGCCGCCTGCTTGACCCGCTGTTGATAATCAAATCATTAAATGCCGGTGCTCCTCCAGCATACGGCTCCTTTTTGAGGACATCTTGTATCTTATGGTGAAACACCATAACCTTAGCCCAGAAATACCTTAAAGCGGTTGATTCCGCACCTGCCTGATAAGACCAGACCTTTTCAGGCTTAAGGGATGAATTCGGATCAAGGAATAATCCTCCTCCTGAGGTCCAGGAAAGGGGAGGCATGGTAAAGCCTCTTGCCACAGAAGCCCGTAAAATTGAATCTTCACCAAGCCGGTAGGTAGCTCCCAGAGAGGGGCTTGTAAAGGAGCCGGTAATGCTGTTATGATCGTAGCGGATACCGGGTGTAATCGACAATCTGTCGATTACTATAGTATCGTTAAAGTATACCGCCCACCGGTCAACATCGGGATGTGTTATTGATTTTGCCGGAGCATTTTTCGATTGTAGATAGGCCCCTGAGACAAATGTCTGATCGAGCTTACCACTGTCAGCATCAACACCAAGAACGGCTGTGTGCATTCCGTGCTTATATACAAGTTTGCCGCTTCCTCCGGTAGTTTTTTCTTCATAAAGGTTATCAGAAACAAATTGCCCGAGCGTACCATAAAGCCCCAGCCCCAAGGCCTTATTCACTATATCGCTTCTTTGTTTGAAATTATGTAATGATATATTCAAATCAAATTTCTCGGTAATGGATGCGTCAAAGTAAGCTGTTGTAAAAAAAGTTCGGCTGCTGTTTGTTGAACTGATGTCTCCGGTGGGGAAATCACCCAGTGAGTTTTGCGGGTCACTGTAGCCCATGCTAAAACCCATGGCCATATTTTCTGAAAAAGGGATATGAAATTTTGAATAAAAGCTATTGGTATCAAAGTCTCTCGAAGACATCTGACCTTCTGAATATTGCCTGCCGGCATACAGATAATAACCCACAATTCCTTCTTTTCCAAAGATCTCGGCCCTGTAATCCTGCGTATTTTTTTCACCATAAGAAGTGCTTACTGAACCAGAAGGTCTTTCAGAGCTTCCCGCTGCCTTTGTTATGATGTTAACAACACCTCCCAGGGCTGAACCCCAGGCAGATGATGCCGGTCCTTTAATGACCTCTATGCGCTCAATAATGCCGACAGGAATTGAATTGGTCTCGGCTGCTCCGCTGCTTAAGAAATTCCAGGTCATCCCATCCACCTGAACAAGTACGTGCATGTCTTCAGTACCCTGAATTTTTGTGAGGGAAGTTGAGCCGAAAATGCCTGTACCCTGGCTGGAAACAACAAACAGTCCGGGTATTCTTGCAAGAACTTCCGCCACCGTATGGGCATTCATCTCCTCTATTTCTTTTGCAGTGACAACCGTGATGTTTTCCGCAACCTGAGAAATGGGTTTAGGATGTCTGGTAGCAGACACAACAAGATCTTTTTCCTTATAAAACAGGCGAAGAACATCCATTTCATCTTGAGACTGGGCAGCGAAAGCCCCACAAAAGGCAGTCATTGTAAGAACAAAACAAAGCAAGAAGATGCATATTTTATGAAAATGGCTACATGAATAATTCATTTCTGTTTTCTTCATAAAAAGAGTTTTCAGAACAAATAATTTATGTTAATAATTTATTATTATTTTAATTTATTATCAATTTAATTTATTATTTTCAAGCAATTAATATATTTTTTTACAAAAACTTGAGAATTCGTTTGCATACATTCCAAGCCAGCATATGAGAATATAGTGATAAGAAAACTTTCCATACTGGTTATTTTAATATTTTTAACTCTTTGTCAGGATTTAGCCTGGGCCGGACAAGAGGTTGTGGTCGTCCAAAGTAGCAGAGTACAACCGTACGAAGATGCCATCGAGGGTTTCAAAAATGTTTGCGATACCCAGATTAAAAGGCTTATTATCTCAGAATTGCAAGGTGCAGATGTTGCAAGACAGATCAATATGATCAGTCCCGATATGGTTCTTGCAATAGGGATGGACGCCCTCTTGAAGATAAAAAGAATAAAAGATATTCCAGTTATATATGTCATGGTCTTAAATCCCTTGTCTATACTCTCCGGGGAAAAGAATATCGTCGGTGTCGGTATGCATATTTCCCAGGAAGAGCAGTTAGCTACTCTTTTATCCGTAATGCCGGAATTAAAAGCTATCGGCCTTTTATATGACAAGGATAGAACAGGCCATCTTGCAAAAGAGTCAAAAGATGCCGCTGGTAAATTTGCTATTGAACTGGTTGATAAGCAAGTTTATAATTCCAAGGATGTTCCTCAATTAATACAGGATATGGAAGGAAAGATAGATGCCTTCTGGATGCTCCCGGATCTGACGGTTATTACCCCTGAAACAGTTGAATTTATGCTTCTATTCTCCCTTGAAAACAAAATACCTATCATTGCATTTTCGGAAAAGTATGTGGAGATTGGAGCGCTAATGTCGATAGGCGTAGATGCTTTTGATATGGGTTCTCAGGCAGGAGAGATGGCTAAAAAGATACTCTCTGGAAGTAATATATTAAACGGTAAGCAGGTAGATGCAAGGAAAGCAATCATAACGATTAATCTTAATGTAGCAAAAAAGTTAGGAATTAGTATTGAAGAAAAAGTTATCAGGAAAGCAAGGGTCATTAACTAAAGGAAATGAAATGAGGCTGAATTTACTTAAAATCTTGAATGAAAATTTCCGCATAAAGGTCTTTGCTGCTATTTCCCTTTTTATATTTGTTATTTCTGTTTCATTCACGTCTTTATTTATTCATCACCAGGTTAAAACCCTGACAGACAATCTTATAAGAGATGGAAAAGTACTTACAAGCGTTCTTGCTTATAACTCAAGGCTTGGTGTATTTTCGGAAAATAAAGAACTGCTTGAGGGCCCTGCGGAGGGAATTTTCCAACAGGAGAATGTCTTAGATGTTTCTGTGTTTAATCTGGATGGGAAGTTGTTGAATAGTAAAGAAAGACCTAAGACAAGAATTTCAGAAAAGTCAAACGAAAGAGATGGACAAGGAAGAAATAAGATATTTGAGAAATTGAAAAAGTCTGCCTCCCCCTTTTATCTTGAGGATAAGAGCTATGTAGAATTCTGGGCACCTGTAATCTCAAGCTCAGGTCACCTTGTAAAAGAATCCATGTTTTTTATTAAAAATCCTCATCAGAAAAGTGACCGTCTTATTGGATTTGTCAAGATTACGATGGATAAGGAAATGCTGCATAAGCAGTTCAATGATATTTTATTTAAAAGCATCCTGATGGGTATTGTTTTCCTGATAATTGGTTCTGCAACTGCATACATCGCATTAAATAGAATAACAAAACCTCTTAACAGATTAACTAAAAGTGTTAAAATATTAGGAACGGAAGGAGTGGTCGAGGAGGTACCTGTTGAGACAGAAGATGAAATAGGTGAACTTGCAAAAGCCTTTAATAATATGGCGGAATCCTTAAAGGTAAGAGAAACGGCGCTTCGTGAGAGCGAGACACGCTATCGGACGCTTTTTGAAAATATGTTGGAGGGATTCGCGTATTGCCGGATGCTTTTCGAGAACGGCCAACCGCAGGACTTTATCTATCTTGTTGTCAACAATGCATTCAAAACCCAGACGGGATTGAATAATGTTGTCGGGAAGAAGGTTTCAGAGGTCATTCCCGGCATCCGTGAAGCCGATTCCGAGTTGTTAAAACGCTTTGCCCGTGTGGCATTGACCGGCCAGCCAGAGCGCTTCGAATACTATGCTAGCGCCATAAACGTTTGGTTTGATTTCTCCGTCTATTCACCGGATAAGGAGTATTTTATCGTGGTGTTCGATGACATTTCCGAGCGCAAACGTACGGAAGAAGATATTTTGAAGGCTCAAAAACTTGAATCCGTTGGGATACTTGCAGGAGGCATAGCTCATGATTTCAATAATATACTCACAGTCATTTTGGGAAATATTTCCCTTGCTAAGATGAATGTGAAATCTGGCAATAAGATATTTGATCTTTTGAGTGCTACGGAAGCTGCATCTAAGAGGGCACAGACACTAACAATGCAGTTATTGACTTTTGCTAAAGGCGGAGCACCTGTAAAGGAAGTTTATTCAATTGCTAAAATTCTGCAAGAGTCCTCACTCTTTGTATTGACCGGCTCAAAATCAAAATGCGATTTTTCTATAGCAAATAATCTCTGGCCGGTTGAGGCCGATGCAGGACAGATAAGCCAGGTCATTAACAATATTGTTATAAACGCGAACCAGGCTATGCCGGATGGTGGAGTCATACAGATTCGTGCCGAAAACAAACTAATAGAAGAGAAACATAACCTGCCTATCCAACCGGGCAGATACATCATGATTACTATCAAGGATCATGGGATAGGCATACCCGAAAATTATCTTTCAAAGATATTTGATCCTTATTTTTCAACCAAGCAAACGGGAATGGGTCTCGGACTTGCAACAGCCTATTCTGTTATCAAAAAGCACGCCGGGCACATATCGGTAAACTCTCGACCAGATTATGGAACTACATTTTACATTTACCTGCCTGCTTCCGGAAAAGAAATTCAGACAAAAGAAGAACCTGCCCTGTTAACAGGCAATGGTAAAATACTTATGATGGATGATGATAAATATTTAAGAATGATGGTTGAAGAAATGCTGGAGATGCTGGGTTATGAAGCAGGTTTCGCAAAAGATGGCGATGAAGCAATTGCAATGTTCAAAAAAGCCCGGGAATCCGGAGAACCCTATGATGCCATCATACTGGACTTAACCATTCCCGGTGGTATGGGAGGAAAGGATGTTATAAAGATATTGCTTGAAATAGATCCTGAAGTAAAGGCCGTCGTTTCCAGCGGTTACTCTGATGATCCGGTCATGTCAAATTTTCGTGAATATGGTTTCAAAGGCATGATGCCCAAGCCTTTTAATGACAATGACCTGGGTAAAGTGTTAAATGATATGTTGACAGTAACGTAACTATTCAGCGCCACACTAGTATATACTACTGTCGCATTATATGTTCCTGTTAACTTATAATCAGAAAAGCCAATCAATATTCATTTCCCCTCAAAAAAAGTTCTCATCCTCAAATTCCCCTCAGGAAAAGGGTGATTATGGGAATTGTATCATGGAGTTGTTTCGATATTCACATTACTTTCATACCGGGCTTTAAACCCCCGTTGGAAGATACGCAGTAGAGAGAAGAAAAGAAAGGGGCAAGAGTAAGCCAGAAACTTTTGATTTTCTTGGATTCACACATACCTGTAGCAAATATGAGCTTATCAGACTGTCAGTGCTGAACGCCTTTGCCGAATAAAACATTTATTACGGTTTTTGCCAATATTTTAAGATCAAACATAAAAGAGCGGTTTTGCAGGTAGTAATAATCAAAGTCCACTTTTACAGGAATCGGGAGATCGTCCCTGCCATTTATCTGTGCCCAGCCCGTAATGCCGGGTATAAGAGTGTGTATCCCTTTTGAGGTCCTGAGTTCAATAAGATCATCCTGGTTAAACAAAGCCGGTCTCGGTCCAACAAAGCTCATATCCCCCTTAAGCACACTGAATATCTGGGGGAGTTCATCCAGACTTGTTTTCCTGAGCCATCTGCCAACAGAAGTTACATGTTTTTCAGGATCTGATAAAAGATGTGTCGCAACAGCAGGAGTATTTGTTTTCATAGTGCGGAATTTCGGCATTTTAAATATAGTGTTGTTAATGCCTACTCTGTCGGACCAGTAAAAAACCGGTCCTTTTGAAGTTGTTTTAATGAGCAAAGCTATTGCCAGCACAGGCAGAAATAAAATAGCCAAAAGTATTAAAGAAATTATAAAATCAAATATCCGCTTCATAATAAAAGAGGAAAACTATCTTATAAGATTATGTAAGATTATGCGTTGATAATAAAAATACAATTTTACTGTAAAGTATTCCAGTAAAAACAGTCATCAATTTTTCAACTCCGGTTTTTGTACCATTCTGCTGTTTCTTTGAGACCCTGTTCCAATGTAAAAGGAGGCTTCCAATTTAATTCTTTTCTGATTTTTGATGCATCAACGTAAAGAGAACCCACAAGTCTTTCTATGGTATGAGATTTTCCGGTTAAGAAACCCCCAAGCCGTAACATAAATGGAGGTACATAAAACAATCTTGGCGGTTTCCCAAGTGATTTTGCGATTTGCCTGACGAGCTCCGGTGTAGATATATCATGTCCATCGCTCACAAGATAGATCCTTTGTTCTGCTCCTTTATATGCCAGACATTTTATAATAAGATCAACGAGATTACCCAGATATATCATGCTTCGTTTATTTTTAATACCGGCAACCGGAAGTGGAATTCCTTTGTCAACAGACTGTAACAATTTTAAAAAATTTGCTCTAACTCCCGGCCCATAGACCAACGGAATTCTGATAATTACTACCTTCATGCCGGTTTCATCAGCAACTGATTTTAACTTTTTTTCAGCTTCCAATTTACTCAGACCATATGGATCTTGTGGTTCAGGAACATCTTTTGCGGTATAAGGAGTTTCGCGACCTTCCCCGTTCACTTTAACTGTACTTATAAAAATAAAAAGCCGGACACCAGATAAAGCTGCACAGCGTGCAAGCCTCTCTGTTCCGGCTGTATTTACAAAACGATATTCAGAAAGAGGATCAGAAGATAAATCCTCCATAACATGGACCCGTCCGGCAAGATGTACTATTGTTTCTACATCTACCAATTCTTTCGACCAGTCCGTATCAGGACCGATTGAACCTGATTCTGTTATTTCAATTTCTTCGGGAAGACTTTGTATATTGATACGTGACCGGATAGAAGCACGAACAGCCCATTTTTTATTGACCAGTTCTTTACAAAGTGCTGTTCCTACAAAACCGGTTGCTCCGGTAACAAGCACATGATGCAATTAAAGACCTCCAGGCAATTTCAATACTTATGCCAAAAGCATAAATTTAGAATCTTTACTTTTTAAAATTCGTCTCGCTATATCAGGTACATGCTAATTTACTCGATAAAATGAGCTAAGATTTGTTCCGCAGCCCTTGAAACTGAAAACGTATTTTCCAGGAGAGTACGCGCATTGTTACCTAATTGACAACGCAAATTCTCATCTACTAATAACTTTCTTGCATTATCAGCGAGTTTGTCATCTTCTCCGTTGATGCAGACCAACCCCGCTTGTTTATCTTCCAGCATTTCTTTTATGTCATTTCCATGGTTTATGCTGGCTAATATAGGCTTGGCATGAAACATATAGCTCATCATCTTCCCTGGGAAATTATGCGATCTTAAGCGACGATCAAGAGAGATCAAACCCACATCAAACTCAGAGAGCATAGACATGTATTCCTGATGATTCACAGGATCGTGTATAGCAATATTAGTCAATCCCTTCAAATTTATTAACGACTTTAATCGGTTTACTTCACTTCCGCCGCCGACGATCAAAAAATAAGCGGCTGATTCATTTCGCAAATTATCTGCAAGACGTATAATATTATCTACATCCTGGGCGACACCGATATTGCCGCCATAAAAAAAAACTACTTTATTTTGTAATCCTAAGCGAACACGATATGAAGCGCACGGAGCATGTTCTTTAGTTAGGGATATCCAGTTGTAAAGCACCTCTAAACGATACTTCTTATCCAGTCCATTTTCTTTAAAATACAGCAGATTAGCTGGAGACTGAACTCTGATAATATCTGCTGCTTCGTAATTTTGCTGTTCTTTATATTTGAAATATCTATAAATTAAGCCCTTTCGCAAGACCCCGGTTTCCACTGCCCATTCTGGGAAAATATCGCCAAGGATTAAATAGGATGGACAGGTAAATTTCTTTTTCAACCATTTTACAAGAGAGCTAAAAAAAATTGATGGTGAGTAATAAATAATTAAATCGCAGGGATTATCATCAAAAAAGTGCTTTCCCTTTTTCCAAATAGTTTTTGAAAGCCTGATTTCGTTGAAGGCACGAACAAATCTTGTCGCTGATTTTATTTTACCAGCCCGAATTCTTAAAACCTTTATGCCATTTTCGCATGATACCTGATATTCTTGCAAAATGTTCTCATCAGGTGCTACCACTATAGGTTCATGGCCCAATCGATGGAATTCAACTGCAAGATCATGAATAAGCGTTGCACTCGACATGGTACTGGGCAAATAATATACGACAAAGAGCAATATTCGCATTGGCAATTAAAAATAATTAGTAATTTGACTTCTCAGGACATTGATGACAACTGAAGAGGGGCTGAAATCCTCATACAGATCATATCTTGCACTCCATTCCATGCTGACAGCAGTTTCAACCGCTTCCACAATGTTAACAGGCTCAATCCCTGCAACGATATGCGCTCCAGCCTCAACGGTTTCAGGTCGTTCCGTAGTCTTTCGCAGGCTGACGCACGGCACCTTATAGAACAGGCCTTCTTCGGGCGTAGTGCCGGAATCTCCAAGCAGACAGAATGCATTCATGCTGAGATGATTAAAATCGTAAAATCCCAATGGATCAATAATTCTTATTCCTTTTGGAATTGAGATATCTTTGGTTTTGCTTTTTGTCCGAGGATGCATAGGATAAATAACTTCTTTTTTGAACTTTTCATAAATCAAGCCGAGACCTTTCAGAATTGCCTGAAGAGACTCCATATCATCGACATTCTCTTTTCTATGCGCGGTCACTGAAACATACTCTTTGGGGCTTAATTTCAAAGTGTTAAGTATATTACTATTCTTAATTTTATCCTGAAATACCCGCATGACTTCAAACGTTGTATTACCGGAGACAAATATTTTTGACGGGTGAATATCTTCCCTGATAAGGTTTTCCCTGTGATACTGGTTAAACGGAAGCAATATATCTGATATATGATCAATTAAAATACGATTCTTCTGCTCCGGCATCCGCTTATCCCATGCCCTTAACCCGGCCTCCATGTGAAATATTTTTATCCCACGATTAGCAGCCGGTAATACTGATAGTCCGCTATAAGTGTCTCCTAAGACGATTAATGCATCAGGTTTAGTTTTTTCAAACAATTCATCACTTTTCCGGATAACATCGGCGACTTCTCTGCCATATGAACTTGTATCAATCTGAAGATCATAATCAGGCGCCCTCAGTTCTAAATCCTCAAAGAAAAAATCTTTCAGTTCCCTGGTAAAATTCTGGCTCGTATGAACCATTATATGATCAAAGTTCAGGTCATCCAACTTTTTTAATACCGACCACATTTTAATCATTTCGGGCCGAGTGCCCATTATTGTCATTACTTTCATTTTATTTCTCCGCTCTTTTCAAAAAAATTTCACTCCGACACAATTCTGACTTCCGGAAGCGGGATGATAAATTTCCCCCCCTTTTTAAGATAATCCTGTCTCTTTTTGATGACTTCATCGGTAAAAGCCCAGGCAAACAGCACAATGTAATCAGGAAAATCTGATTCAGTCGTAAATTCCCACGGCTTTATGGGCACGTGGGTTCCAGGGGTGAAGAAGCCGTGTTTTGCAGGTGCATCATCAACAACATAATCCAGATATCGTCCATCAATACCGCAGTAATTCATGATAATTGTTCCTCTACCGGATGCGCCATATCCAATAATCGTCTTGCCTTCATTTTTCAGGCGATCAAGCAGGTTTAAAAGCTGGTCCCTTGTTGCATTTACCTTTGCAGCATACTCAGAGTATGCATCTATCTTCTCAAACCCTTTATCTTTTTCATATTGCATCATATCTGTAACAGCAGATGAAATTATTTCAGTCCGTTGACCGATATTTTTCGCGTAGAAACGTACAGAACCGGATCTGACTCCTGGAATATATTTAGCATCAAATATTTCCATATCAAACTGTTTTAAGAAAGATACTAGTGCAGTCAGGGAATAATAGCTCATATGTTCATGATAAATCATGTCATACTGCATCTCGTCAATCAGGGTGCCCAGATAATAAATTTCAACTATAAATACGCCGTCATCTTTGAGTAAGCACTTTACCCCTTTCATGATATCAACCATGTCGTCGATATGGGCAAAAGAATAACTTGAGAGGACTGCATCAAATAGATCGTATCTTTCCCTTATCTGATATGCTAATTGTTCGCTGAAAAAATTGTTAATAACAATAAAATCTTCTGCGTTAATTAATGATTTTACCACATTTGTCGCGGGATCTACGCCGACACAGCGAACTCCCATTGCCGCTAACGGCTTGAGTAAGACACCATCATTACACCCGATCTCTAATACAGAGGGTTGGGGTATCGTTTCTAAGAAACGCTTTTTGACCTCTCCGGCAAACTCTGCAAAATGATTGACGAGGGTTCCTATGGCAGAAGAAAAAAAGAAATAATTTTCCTGAAACAAAACTTCAGCCGAAACAACGTTGCTTACTTGAACCAGATAACAATCCTGACAGAAGTTGAGATCCAGTGGATAATATTTTTCATTGGCGAAATCTTTTTCTTTAAGAAAACCACCAGCTAAGGGCATATTGCCAAAATCCAGTATATTAACTAAATTTGTGCCCTGACAAAATCGGCAGGTATCACGTCTGATAAATTCCCCTATTGGCTTATTTGTTATGAACACCACAATCTCCTTAAACTATTAACAATAAAAATTCTGTTTGTATTTGGTATGTTAACGAAGCAATTCCCGACGATTTTGCAAATTTACATCCTCTGACATAAGATGATGTTTTTTGAGAAGGGCAACCGTGTCTTCAAAATCAAGGGCTCTGTCCACGAATGTCCTCCCCATTGAACCGGTACCGCCCGTTACAAGAATCTTTTTATTTTCGAGGCTAAGCATAATACATACACCCCTTATATTTGATGTAATCGGAATACATTTTATCGACTAATTCCGGCCATGATGGTGGTGCATATCCGGTTAAAGATCGAAAGGCCGAAGAATCGAGAGAACGATCCATCACAACTTCATCAAAAGCTTCAATTTTATTTTTTTTCCCATACCTGTCAGCGATCAAGCACAACAAATCATATTTTGATATGGGTTCAGAAGAGACATGATATATCCCGTATAGATTATCGTTCGGCAAAATATAGCCACTGATAATTTTTGCAAGTTCAATCGTTGGGAATCCTGAATACATGGCCCTTGAATAGCCTCTCACGTTTCCATCCTGAGCAAGAAACCACTCAACTAACCCTGATTTTCCTTCTAATTCATTGCCTATGATTGAAGTTCGTAATGTCAAGCAATGGGGATAATTCACTTCACCCAAAAACTTCGACATCCCGTAAACATTAGAAATATTCACCTCATCACTTTCGGTATACATACCTTTCTTCCCATCGAATATACCATCTGTGCTAATATGAATCAGTTTAGCACCGACAGTTTGGCAAAGGAATGCAAGTCGGTGAGGGAATCTTGCATTTACATTAATCAACGATAGAAGATCATTTTCTATACGGAATTCGCTGACCAAGCCGATACAATTAATCACAATATCCGGCTGTATTGAGGCAATGATATTGGTAACAGAATCATAGTTATTCGCATCCACGTCCGCATATATTTTCTTTAAAAGATCTTGAGAAAACCACCGCGAGAGGCCTTTAGGGCTTCGTACAGTCGCATAGACACTTAAACTATCCTAATGACAATTGCACAAATAGTGCATGCCCCAACATTCCGGTACCACCCAGAATTAAAACTTTTTTCAAAATATTTAATTCTCCTTTAATTGGTCAGCATCTTGAGCAAGTCTTTCGAGGGATACTGGTTCATTTACGTATTCTATCCCTAAATTCTTGACTGGCCCTTCCAGTTTCATCAAATATTTGATGAAATAATGTCATATATTTACATATTACAGAATCCCAAGTGAAATTTTCCAATGTATATTTCTTTAAATTTTCCCCTTTTAATTTTAGCTTAACAGGGTCCTTAAGGTTTTCAATAAGACCTCTGCTGATCCCATCCACAGTTGCTGGGACTACATCGCCTCCGTCGATAGCGCCTATGTCATCAAAACCGCATTGGTCTGTCAGCAATACAGGTGTCCCTGTAATGCCGGCCTCAAGAGCCACGATTGACATGGCTTCCTGCCTGGAAGGAATAATTAAAACGTCAGCGGCATGATATGCCTGAGACTTATCTGCACCTCCCAGATAACCGAGGAAATGGACCCGGTCGCTGGCGCTGGACTCAACAACCATATCTTTTAACTCGGAGAGCATTCCGCCATCAGGCCCGACAAAGACCAGATGATAATTTGAAAATTTATCTTTTACATTGCAAAAAGCACGTAACAACAAATCCGGCCCTTTTATTGAGTTCAATCGTCCCACGAACAGCATAAAAGGAGCATCACCAAAGCCATATTTTCTTCGGAAATCAGCAATATTCGCTGTCTGGAAATCTTCAACATTGATGCCATTGGGAATAATGGATGTTTTACCCGCCTCGACCCCGTAAGTTTGGAATTGATCAATTTCGTTTACAGCTATTGCAATATGGCCGTTTGCATTGCGAATTATTTTGCTGCCAATGACGTAATTGTAAATCTTTTTAATGATCCTGGATCTACCATAAATCGGAAGTGTCCCGGCAGGGCAAACCACGTATGGCTTATTAAGACAATGCGCAATGGAGTAAACAAGGGCGTTTATAAAAGTCCAATGGCCCATAAGATGGACAACATCAGCATCCTTTACAATATTCTTTATCTTTTTGTATGAAAATTTAGGAATATAAAAACGTTTAAGTAAACAAGGTAACGCAACAACCTTTACCCCATCCAATGCTTTTATACGTTCAGCAGTTAGCCCTAAATCGGTGGTAAGAACAGTGCATTCTATGCCTGATTTAACCAGAGATCGGCTTAATTGAAAAGTCCGTTCTGCTCCTCCCCCACCGGTTACAGGATCGAGAGACATATTAACATTTAATATTCTCATAACTATTTGGAGCCACGTGTTGAAAGTAAGTCCGTCACAGCTCCTTTTGTGCCAATAGAGAACTTAAACCCTTCAGACATGATTTTTTCTGAAGAATATCGGACATCACCTCGGTTTCCTTTACCGCGCCGCAGTTGTCGTAATATATGAGGAACAATCAACGGTAGATGCAGCGCTGGCCGAACACTACCAACAGGGCGATTATTCTCAATGGCTCTATAAAGAGCCCTTAACCCTGCAAACGTGTTCAGTGGTTCATTGTCACAGGAAACAAAAAAACACCGGGGGGTGTTAAACGGGCGAGAAATAAAATACATTGCAGCTTCGGCAACATCTTCTGCATGCACAATGTGCGCACATTCTCCACCCTTTAAAAACACTTTAAATCGGTCCAACCACGAGTTGCGCATCGGCAAACCAAGAGCTCCAGGTCGTTTATTATCTATCACATTCGTTGGTCGCAAAATTACAATTGTGCAACCGTCAATACCCTCTGCAACAAGTTGTTCAGCCGCCCACTTGCTTTGCTCATAGGCATTTTGCGGCTTACAGATAGTTTTTTCATTAACCAACTTCACATTTGTTCGCCCCACCACGCCAGCACTGCTTAAATAGCATAAGTACTGAATGTGTGATTCCTTAACGATACGCAACAATTGCTCGGTTCCCAGAACATTAACATTCCACATTTTAGATTCATCATATAATTCAGCAGCACAATGGAAAAGAAGGTCGGTATTACTCAAAAAAGATTTGAGAACTTCTTCATCCTCAAGCCCACCACAGAACAATTCAACATCTGGAACATCAAAATATTTGCTCCGGCTTAATGCTCTAACTTTATACCCATCCAATACTAATCGCTGGACAATTTTACTTCCAACCATCCCGAAAGCACCGGTTACACATGCAATTTGTTTTGCTTTATTCAACACTCCCTCACATTTTGTGATAATCCAACATCTTTCATCAATAGGGGGGTCTCATTTTCATTTTGACCCGTTCCAACCGCCGTACGCAGTGAAATCTTTTCCTTTCTTTAAACTCGTATTTCTTTAATAATACCAATATTGCAGTAGTAAATAAATAGTTGGTAGAAAGCCATGAGCCTTCTTCAATTCCACTAATTGTTTGAGCAAAAAAAGCCAATGCAACGTAGTATTCAATACGGAGAGGCCTATGTATAAGTGCCGGAAAAACATGAACCTGAAACATATACGTTATAAAAATGATAAAACAAATTAATCCAGGGTATCCAAGTAAAACAACCCATCGCACAAATCCATATTGAGAAGTATACAATTTCCCATTCTTCATATATGCCAGTCCTTCTCCGAAAGGTCTCTCTATCTTGGGAATGAAAGCTTCTTTCTGTTGTGAAAATGCGCGAAATAGTGTTTTGTATTCACCTCCACGAAATACTGGACTATCACCTTTTTCATATTGAATTTGATAAAATTCAAAGATACATATCATTAAAATCAAAGCCAATATAAGTCCGCCAAACCCAGCTAAGTTAGGAACCATTTTAAACTCTTTAATTTTACAAACCATAGTAAAGAAAATACTTAACAAAATTGCTGCCATAACGACCAAAAAAATCGTGAGTGACAACGTTAAGAACATCACCACCGAGCATAAAACACAAGCGATTAAGTATATAAATCGCCTTTTCAAAACAAAATAGCCATAACTCACAAATATGGGGAATATCAAAAAATTGCCATATCTGTTTGGTGTCTCAAAAAAACTGCACACTCTGGTAAAACCACCGATACCACCACCACTAAAAGCATAGTGCAAATCACCCCACAAATAACTAAACTTATCGATACGCGTAAATCGTTCCGAAGAAATGTTAAAATAATGAGGTTCAAAGCCTAAAAAAACTAATATCCATAAAACAATAGAACTAAGAGAAAAAGCAACTCCTATTAATATTACGAATTTTATAATTCTATCAGAAAAATAATACGGATGGACCTTATACAATAAGATAAAAACGATTAGTAAAAGCAGAGAGTACCTAATCAAAAAAGAAACCGATAGCACACTTAGATTTGCTACAGTACTGACAATCATTACGAAGAAAATTGCTAAATAAATTTTGGTGACTCTTTGAATATAAATATTCTTCTTATTATCACGAATATTTTTAAAAAATATAATCAAGATAGCAATAAATACTATCTTGATTATTCTGTCAAATAGGAAAGTATGAACAAAAGAAAGTTGATATTCTAGGATGATTACGAATATTGATGTGATAAAAACATTCTCTCTAAGTTTAAATTTATTAATACACATGTTTAACTCGCCTATCGAATGGGTCTTTTTACAGAACCCTGTCCAAATCAGGAGATCAGACGGAAATTAGGTGATATTTGTTAGGTCTCAGATAGAGGATGATCTTACAACATAATTTTGGAACAAATAACATTCCCCCCAATAAAAGAATCCCCCTCAAACCATATGGTTTATTTAACACGGATTTTAACAATGTTTCCCGTGATTGTTTAAAATCTTGCATTACTGCATAGTTTACGCCATATGTGAAATACACGGTTGATAGACACCTTTTTATTAATCCACTATAAAGGTGATTGTTTCTGCTGAGCGCCTTATTAAGAACATAATTGATTTCATTGAGCCCCGTTTCCATGTTTGATGCTGTATAACTATCAGTAAGTCTATAACCGGTAAGTTTATCATCAATATATGAAGCCTTGTATTTTTCTGAGAGCCTTAACCACATATCCCAATCTGCTGGTATAAATATATTTTCATCAAAATATCCGACTTCTTTAAAGCATTCTTTTCTTATAACAACTGTCGAATTACAAACGAAGTTACACAAGATCAATCTTGATGCTATCCATCCTGAAGCAAGGCAATCTGAGATCCGGTGTTCTGAAATGACATCACCGTCATCGTTTATTAAATACGCTCCAGTATATACAAAGCCATAATCACTTTTCTTTTCCAAGCACTCAACACTTTTTGCAATTTTCTCAGGGTAGTAAATGTCATCACAATCAATAAGCGCAATATATTCTCCTGTTGCTTGTTTTATGCCTACATTACGCGCACTGCATGCTCCGCCATTCTGTTTGTATATATAATGAATTTTATCTCCGAACAATTGAAGTTTATTCTTCGTGTCATCTGTCGAGCCATCATCAACGACAATAATTTCAATATTTCCATATGTTTGACCAAGGACGCTCTTAATCGTCTTGATGGTCAAGGCTGCTTTATTGTAGGCCGGGATTATTACACTTACTTTTTTCATATTCAAATAAGCCAATCAAGGTTGATACTTTTTTATAGATAGTCGTTATAATAATCGTTGATATATTCTCTCAAGGCAATTTTCCAATCTCGCATAATATTCAAGCCTCGTAAGTTGAGCTTTCTGTTCAAAAGTCTTTCTGATGGTGGCCTTTCGACAAAATATTCCTTTTTAAAGTAATCTGAAGAAACTTCATTTATTTTGATCTTGTTATCAAGATTCAATATACCGAGTAATTGCTTAGCAACTTCCAAACGACTCGTTTCTCCATCACAAACCATATTATATAGGCCCCAATATTCTTTTTCTATCAATGATTTTACATTCTTTGCAAAATCATGAGTGTATGTTGGAGTCCCAAATTTATCATTCACTATATATAGTTTTTTTTTGCCTTCTTTTATTTGTTTCATTATTTTTTGAATAAATTTCTTGTCTTTTTTAGGCCCACTCCCCATCATCCACCCAGCTCTGCAGATCAGGTGCCTTCTTACATTTTCTTTAACAAATAACTCTCCTGCATATTTAGATCTGGCATAATGGCCCAATGGGGCGGGATTATCCCAGTCATCGTAAGCAACTTTGCCTCCATCAAAAATTCCTGCAGTGCTTATATATAAAACAGGTATATTTAATTGGTTTGCTATATAAACCGCATTTTCTACCGAAAGCGTGTTGGTTACATACGTTTCATCGGGGTGCAATTCACAATATTCCAAATCAGTATAAGCACCAAGATGGAAAAGATAATCGGGATCAAAGCTGCATACATCCTCCCTGTATACGTCAAAATCCCTAAAATCGAGGTGCGAAAGCCAGTCTTCATTTACATCAATATCTGTGCATTTCAATTCATATTCAGCTCTAAATTGCCTGTAAAACGCTTCTCCTAACATTCCACCACACCCAGAAATATAAATTCTTTGTTTTGTCATCTCTAACGATCCTTTGTTTCCTTGTTTAACCTCATAAAATTGCCCACGCCCTCCCCGTTTTGGGAAGTCTAAAGGTCGGGTATTGCAAGCCAGCTTATTAATGGGGCGATCTTGTAATGATAAACGTTATCGTGGAGAAACTATCCTCTATTTTGAAGCAAATAGCATATGAAACTGCTTGGCCATCCGTTCAGCACTGAATTTCCTGATGTGTTGCTTCGCCAATACTGCTTTCTGTTTAGATATTTCTCTATTCTCAACAAACGTAACCAAAGCATCGCATATTTCATAAGGTGATTCGGGACAAACTAAGGACCCCACTCGTTCATTCATGATTTCAGGGATAGCGCCCACCCGAGTCGCGAGCACAGGTGTTCCCACGCTCATTGCTTCGCCGATACTTAGCCCAAACCCCTCAAAGTCTTTTGCCATAACTACCAGCAAATTCAATTGGACAATTATAGTTTGAGAAGATCCAGGAAGGTAGCCGGTAAATAATAGGAAATTTTGCACTTTCAAATAATTAGCAAGTTTTTTTAATCGCTCAATCTCCCCCGAGTCGCCAGAACCTATAATCAGTAATTTCATCTTTTGCTGATACTCCTTCGAAAGAAGAGCAAAGCCAGCAATCAAATCTTCATGTCCTTTAACACGTTCAATTCTGCCCACAATACCGACGATTATCGAATCCCCCAAGGAAAATACTTGGCGCAAATTCATGCTTTCAGGTGCACTACCCAATTTTCCTGAATCTTGCAAATCAATACCATTATAAATCACGCGAATGGGATTAATAGTGGTATTAAACCAGCGATAGTCGATTAATGTCTGTCGCGTGGCCTGAGACACGGCAACCAGGTCAGTGGCACTACGGCAAATCATTCGATCAACAAAATGCTCAAAAATCTCCCATGTATATATACCTGGTTTTGTTGCTGCATGATGAATAAGTAAAAGTCTTTTGGGTAGATTTATCTGCTTTGCTGCAATAATTGCAGCCAAAGCTCCCCAAGCCGCTGGATAACCGCCATTGTCAGCAAGGACACCATCAAAAGGGCCATGCTCAACTAACAATTTTCGACATTTCCTAACCATTTTCCAAAAAAAATATGGCTTTGCCATATAATTCAATATTTTTCTGAATTTGGCTACAAAATTGTTTATAAAATTATGTTTAGCCACAATATCAAACACAGGGGAAAACGCTACGCTTTTAACATATTTTAAATTCTGAAGGTCCTCAGAAATGCGTTCGTGCCCTTGATTATTCCGATTGTATAAAATCGTAAACCTATCATTTTGATCCGGCCAATTTTTTAGTAATGTCAATAGGTGGCTATCGCTTCCACCCCAAAGCTCTGATTCCCAATAAACAGCAATTCTCATAGGGAATTTTCCCTCCTGCTTCTTCCAATATTTTGCCTTATCTGCCAATAAACTTCAGCTTCCATTAAGATCTACATCTCTTCTAAAACCTATGAATTGCGCTGGATTTCCCTTATAAATTCCGCCTGGCTTAGTTTGCCCTGAAATCACAGCCCCAGCACCCACAACCACATACTGTTCCAATACTGTTCCAGGAAGAATTATCGCCCCCGCATAAATTATACAGTAGTCTTTGATAACAACCGGTTTAAAAACAAGTTGCTCATGTTTTTCACCTCTGTGGTGCATGGTCAGGATCTGTGCATTATGTGAGATCGTCACATAGCATCCGATATCGATCTTATCATTCCCACAGAAATAGCTATTTCGATTGACATGAAAATGTTTTCCAGCTGACAGGTTTGAAGCACACTCGATAAAAAATCCCTGTCGAACCATGCTCGAATTAATCTCCTCAAGTCTGGCACCAGCAATACAAAGAAGAACTGCGCGAATTCTGTCACAAAAAAATAAGTCCGGTAGTAAGTTTCCGATATACAGTGGAATTGCTGTACGAATCCGTTTTGTTTTAAGGTCCTCCAGAGCTGGCCACATAAAAAGATAAATCTTCATCAAAAATTCATTTCTTTTAACAAAATTTTTAATGTATTGCATATCCAATTTAAATACTCTTAATTTCTTGAAGAGCTTGCCAAAATCGATTTTTTGTTTGCCCATCGATTTTATATAAATATTTTTCCGCCAGATCACTTTTGCCTATTGTTGAACCTGTCTCCCATTTGGCATACCACTCAATAAAACTTTTCGAATCACTAAAACAGGGAATTTCAGGTTCCATATCATATGGGGGAAGTCTTTTAGGCTTTGTAATGCGTATTGACTGGGAACCAAAGATAAGCGCTTCTATAGCAACTGTTGAATCTGCACAAATCACTAAATCAGATACTAAAAGCAGATGGGGAGTGGACAAATTGCTGATAATTTGTATACCTGTATTTAATTCTTGAAAATGAATATCACTCTTAAATATTTCAACATCGGTTGTGGGGTGGAGTTTTAAAATCAATTTTGTACCATCAAATACTCTTATGGTCTTCTTTAAAAAAAGCATAAGAAGACTTATATCATTAGTTGAAGGTGCAATACAAATGACCTTTTGATCTAACTTTAATTCCAATGCACTCACGACTTCTTTTTTAATAGATGCCTTTATTTTTAATAGTTCATAATAACTATCATATTTAAGGGATCCTATAATTCGTATTTTTTTTGTAGGATAAAATTGCTTTAAAATTTTTTTATATTGCATTCCCTGGATAAAAAACCCATCAATAATCGGACTTCGCTGTATTGCATCAAAATGAGTTTGCTGTTCTATTTCCCTTCTCCGATGGTAAGGATATAACTTGTTTTTATAATATGTTGTATGTTGAATACCAATTAGCAAATTATTTTTATCTGCCATTTTTATACAATGAGCCATTACTCTGCCCTGAATTCTAGTATCAGCATATGTTATATACATTTGGGGTGATAAAAATTGTTCTGCGAAACGCTGAAAAGCAATCCCAAACTTCTGCTGCTCTTTAACTCCATTATGAATTATTGGTAGAAACAAAGCTTCCACATTGAGATCTCTGAACCAAAAGGATTCTTTAAAATTTTTCGTTTTCATCTTTGCGTAGCTATTAAACTGCTCAATAAAATTGAAATAAATTTTAAACAGATCTCGTCGCAAGATAAATGACTCTAAAAAAACAACCGGCCTCTGTGTTTCGCTTGAAAGTTTATCTAAATTAGCCTTGAGCTTTTTAGGGTTTAACAAAAGTTTTAAAGGCAAATAAGAGAATGAAACTAAATATACCGATTTAAAATCGAATTTCTCATCGAGCAAAGGAGTATCTGAATATAATCTGTCAACTTTATAATCACCTTGCCATACCCAATTGATAGGATATAATGTAACAAAAAATATATTATTTTTTGCTTTTGAAATACATTCGAAATCACCATTTCCAATCAACCATTTGAAAATCTCAAGCTGAATATAATAACCGACTACCCTTAAGCACTGTTTTATTGTTTCAGAGATTCTTGCTGTTATTTTATTTTTCAGATCATATAAAATAAATAGTTTCAGTCCAGGCCAGTTCTTTTTAATGGCCTTTGCAAATATTTTATCATCAGTTGCCACTGTAATATCGCACTCTTTGCATATAATACTTTTTAGAAACAAAAGATATGCAATAAGATAATAAGATTGATTCACAGACGGTGGATTTTTTTCGACTATTTTGGAAATCCACCATGTCGACATCCGATTCCACTGAAATTGTTCTTTAAAATTTTTACCTGAATCATCTACATAACTTTCAGGCCACTCAGCTACAAAATCTGTATAATACTCCACAGCACGATCCAATGATTTGGTATGCAGCTCTTTAAAATATTCTTCTTTCTGAAAAACATTACTATTCTCTTGATTGCGCCCCATCCATAGCGTTATATCCTCATGTGTAACACGATCATCCAACGAGAAGACAAAATCAAAACCATTATATTTTAACTTTTCCAGATTATCTTTAGAGATGCCTATTATTAAAATCTTCATGCGCAGATTATAAGAAAACCTCGGAGCCCCGAACAAGGGGTGGTAAATTTGTATACTTGATGGCAGGCATCTAATAGACTTTGGCCTCGGCTCTCATTTTGAGCCATTCTTCCTTGGAGTGGGTTGGTTGGGGCCGATTACAAACATTATCTTTATAATCTATTTTCTTTTCTGCAATTAGAATCTGATGATCTCTGAGATGCGGAACAGATGTCACAATTATTTTTTTTATGGCCCCCTTTAGCCCGGTATATTTAGATTTTTCGAAAACATTTCCTTTCTTATCAAGATAAAAACAGGCCTGTTTTCTTTCAAAATACTCATGCTTTACCACCTTAAATCCACAGTGTTGCAGATAGAAGATCAACTCATCCTTCGAATACTCCCTGAAATGCGGCCGCCATGCTCCTCGATAAAACAGGCTTGATTGCATGGGATGTACATTGGGAGACCCTCCGGTTTTAGCCATCGAATACACCCTTCCAAAAGGTGTCATATTATCAGTTGTGAGAATAAGATGTCCGCCCACCTTCAACGAATGATTAATTTTATCCAGACAATACACAGGGTTGACAAGGTGCTCAATCACGTCTAAGAGCAAACAGACGTCATTCTCCTCAACTGGCCATTCTTTACATTCTTCTGCCTCGATAAACTCCGGATCAAAATCTGTTGAAAACAATTTAGCTGCAAGCTTTTCCATTGCCAGTAAATATTCATCAGAAAAATGTAAACCAACTCCCATATATTTAATTTCTTTACCCATAAATTCTTTAATCAATTGAACCATTATCCCCGGAAAAGGTCCGACATCAACTATACTTTCTACAGGCTTGCCAGAACAACAAGACTGAAGATATTCCAGCACCTTATAATATCGTATAAAACTTATCAGAAGTGTGTGCTTTCCACGAAACTCTGGAAAAGGTACATCTTCACGTCTGTCCCAAGGAAACGGCTCATAATTTTTAACATACTCTTTATAAATCTTCTCTGTTATTTTCATTGGCATTTTTGCTCTGGCTGGACCTCTGTTAATTAATTTAGCAAATACAATCTTAAGAAAGATTTTTTCCTGTATATTTCCGGCCAATTTCTACAGCCCACTCCTCAGTCGGCCTACACAGCATTAGACCTCTATCAATCATTTCGGTTACGGTGTCTGGAGTGACTATTCCTAAAAAATAAAGCCCTGCTTTTTTACATGCATTCCAAATTTTTGTTCTGACTTCTTCTAATTCAATGGGAAGTGGGAAGTCGGGTTTTTTTCTATATCCAAAGGACATGGACATATCGCTCAGCCCCCATTCTCCAAATGCTATGCCTGGCACCAATGCTGTTTTTTCAGCATTCAACAAAGCTCGTTTATTTTCCATCTTAATACCAAGAATAAGTTCTCCATCTGGATTAAGAGGCCATACATCAGCTTTTTCCAAATATGCTTCTTTACTGATTCCCCATATGTTTGATGCATTATCTTCTCCACCATGCCCTCTCCTACCTTGCTCTAAATTATCACCAACTCCAATTGAATTAAAAGGAAATCTTGCCGATTCCACAAAGGCACGAACAGCTCCCGGATTTTCGGCATGGCATAAAATTAAGCCATGAAGCCCCAAAGCAAGCAACTGCTTAATCATCCATGCATTGCATCTAACAGTAACTTCATCTGTACCATCAATAGGTAATTCTGCAATAACCGCAGGAGTTCGGTGTCCACTTTTTGTAGGACCTCCGTCAATTAGACCTCTCATAAATGCATCAATTCCAGCGAGATCAAAAGGGCCATGTTCAGTATTTAATCTGATATAATCAACATAAGTTTGGGAAAGTTTTTTGCCATTTTCATAGGTAAAGTCACCGGTGCCTATGTAATATGCGGGCTGTTTGCTTTCTAACAGTTCTATAATTTTATTGATTCGGGACATGTTACAACCTCTTAAATTATTATTGAATAAACAATTCACTCATTACTTTATAAATTGCTTTCCCCAATGTTTTTTTTATCTTTGTTGCGGTTAATATTTCATTCTTATCATAAAAATCAGAGCAACAGCTAATGTGATCATAAAAGGAGGAGAAATCGGCAGATTTATTAACGTTACCAACTACAGCAATAAACTTCTTTTTATTCATTTTTGCCAACTGGCTGATATAATAAGGACCTTTATTGCACAAGGTCGTCTCATCCAGGCATCCTTCCCCGACAATAACAACATCCGCATTAGATATTTTCCCGGCCAAGCCCATTTCCTCGGCAATGAATTGTGCCCCTAAATACAATTTTGCGTTTAAAAATCCGAACAGCCCAGCTCCAAGTCCACCCGCCGCCCCGGCCAAAGGAATGTCAATATCTTTAAAGAAACGTTCACGAAAAACTTGAACTAAATTTGCGAAACCTTCTTCCAAATACTCTATTTCAACAATATTCGCTCCTTTTTGTGGGCCAAATGTCCTTGCCTGCCCATTTGACCCAAGTAAAGGAATTGCAACATCTGAAGCAATATGAATTTCCAACTCATCAACATTTACTTTAAGATCATCAAGCACAATATTGTCAATCGACTTCAAGCTGAGGGCATTGAAACCACCATTAGCAATTGGCGCAAGACGATTGCCTTTTTTGTCAAGAAAAACTGCACCTAAAGCTTGAGCCATTCCAATACCACAATCACTGACAATGGATCCGCCAAGCCCAATAACAATCCGATTACAACCTAATCTGGCTGCAGCTATAATTAATTCCCCCACACCAAAAGACGTTGCAATCATGGTCTGACGCTCATGCGGCTGCAATATTGCTGAGCCTGCAGCCTCAGCAATTTCAATCACTGCCGTCTTCTGATCCTCACTAACACCCATCTTGGCCCCCCTCGTTCGAAAAAGACCATCATGGGTTTCTACAATTACTATTCCCCCTTTTTTGACGGCAATAAGAGCATCAATAGTTCCATCCCCCCCATCAGCCATGGGAGCAACTTCAATCCCATGGTTAGAGGACCAACGATTCAATCCACCCACAATAGCCTGACAGGCTTCAACCGGGTTTAAAAAATCTTTATGTCCGCAGCTGGCTACTAATATATTCATATTGTTTCTGTGATGGAAAAAAGGCTGAATTTTTCTGAGAACATACAATTCCTCTCCCAAAAAAAGATTAATCCATATGCAAAAATTCTTCTTGCGATAAGGTTTTAATTCTATACTCTTGAGCAAGCTCCACGCATCTTTGGGAATTATATCCCCAGAGAGATAGATAAGGAGTGGTTACTAAACTTTGTACTAATAACAAATTGTCTAAATTATCATCAATAAAAATTATATTATCTTCAGTATTTGAAAGACGCAAGGTTCTGAAATGACCTGGTTTATCTCCAGCTTCGCTGCCAAAAATTTTATTTTTATCAATGGATACTGAATTCGCCTGAAGGATTGTCGCAATGGAATAACTGTCCTTAGCTGAGATAATTCCAAACGAATGTTGATTCTGCAATGAAGTGATTTTTTGAGCGATCCCAGGATAAAGAGGGTTATGTTGCAACCACGACCCGATATCAGAACCCATCCAGAAAGAACGTTCATCATAAAACAATGTGTGGTAGAAATTCAATTGGGTTTCATCGTCATCTGCTTGCTCGCCTAAAGGTAAATTTACATCTATAGAGTGACCGTTTAGAATCAAATCCCAAAGTAATTTAAATTCTTTTGCCACCCGGGCAAGGTACCTGTATTTAAAAAAAAGTTCCCTTTGAAATTCAGGAATACATTCCCAGGTAAAAACCTTTTTTTGTTTTGAGTGATTAAATCTATTATAGGCATTAAAGGAGGTTATCATACATTCCGCTCTGGAGTCACAAATTACCCCATCAAAGTCAAGCACATAAAACCGATTTTCCATGACATCCCATTTAGTATGAATCAAAATTGAGGAAGATGCAATAAACCCAGCTAATTTTATAGTGTTCCCAGATAATGTACTAAATCAATAACCCGAGAACTATACCCCCATTCGTTGTCGTACCAAAGGATAAATTTGCAATAGGAATGACCGTTCACCATAAGCCATCTATGATCAACGATGGCTGAATATTCACTTCCTGTGAAATCTATAGAGGTCAACGGCTCATTAACATTCTTAATAATCTTATATTGCTGGATTTGCTCCGCGTTCTCAAATACCCTTTTAATCTCTTCACGGGTTACGTTCTTTTCAAGTTTAACCGATATATCAGCAGACGAGACAATCATTGTAGGGACTCTATAAGACAGAGACATAAACTTACCATCCAGCCACGGCAAAGCACGGCAAGAGGCACTAATGCAAGTAGTCGTTTTGGGGATCAACGCATTAATACTGGAACGACCCAAAACATAGGTTGAATGAATATGGCCCGGGTCGGAAACAGACATGGAAGGTCCGTCTAATAAATTTTGATATCCAAGCCACGGATGTAAAGTAGTGACGAAGCCATGATCAACACCAAAATTTTCCTGAAGCAAGTTCATTACAGGAACAAAAGCATTTGCGTCACATATACTTGATGATAATATATAATCATCTAAATTAATGGTCTTTTCATTAACACCCATCACTATCGATTTAATATTACTGTCCTCAGGAGAATTGGTCACGACACACCTTTTAACACCAAGATTCTGTAAACTATGCAATTTCTGGAGACAACTTTTAACGCCCGAAGCATCAATAACAAAATCAACCCCATGTTTATCCCAAGGGACTTTAGTTACATCCTCTTGAGAATACAGTGCAATTTCAGTTTCATTATTGATATATAGTTTGCGCTCATCAGCCCAGATCTTTTCTGATAAGCGACCATAAGTGGTGTCATATTTTAACAAATATGCAAGATTACTTGGATCAGGATTAATATCATTAATTGCCACAATATCTAAAGATTTATTTTCCACTATTATTCGAGTAATTGCCCGACCAATCCTGCCAAAACCATTAATACCAATACGCATCTTTTTCTCCTTGTTTCTATTAAAGACTGTATGATTTCCTATTTATCATAATTTTTCAGCCAATTGATTCATAATCAACAGCTAAATTTACGGGTGTATTTCCGCTGACAATTCTACGAATATTTTCGACTACATTTCGTGCAGCTTTAAATCGAGTCTCATAACTTGGTCCGGCATGCGGAGTGAAAATAACATTGCCTAAAGTAAGAAGCTTGGAATCACGCGGAAGCGGCTCTTCATTAAACACATCAAGCCCTGCTCCAAGGAGTCGCCCCTGGGACAGGCAATCATAAATTGCATCTTCATCCTGAATCTCACCACGTGATGTATTTATCAGGACGCAGGTTGATTTCATGGATCCTAAACTTACCTCGTTGATCATGTTTCTTGTTTTGGAAGTGAGCGGCACATGATACGTAACGATGTCTGAATCTTGCAATAAAATTTCAAGAGGTTTGTAGGTTAAACCGTACTTTTTCTCGAATGCCGGGTCAGGCCGTATGATGTCATAATATGCTATATTCATCTGGAAAGCCTGGGCACGAATGGCCACCTGTCTGCCGACATTCCCTAACCCTACTATTCCTAATTCTTTCCCGGCCATTTCCAAGTTACTGTGTTTTAAGTTTATCCATGATCCGTCCATCACAGAATTATGGTGATTCAATAAATGTCTGTAGAGAGCAAGAGTAAGAAGAAAAAAATGTTCTGCCACCGACACAGCATTTGCCCCGCCATTATTCGCCACAGGAATTCCATATTTTTGTGCTCGACATAAATTTACAGCATCATAACCTGCAATGGGCAACTGAAATAATTTTAGGTTGCCAGCAATTTTATATTCCGTATCGCCCAAGTCCTTATTTTTTGTAATATAACAATCAGCTTTTTTCAGGTGATTGTAAAATCCTTCACTATCCCCTAATGGGTCCACCCGTATCCATTCAAACCTTGAATCCAGGAGCGGAACCATCAACTCGACAAATTCATCATCAACCTCGGGGGTAACCAAAATATAAAATTTATTTTGCAATTCCATAATTATTCCTTAAAGGCCAGCAGAGCTTTTGCAATTTTTAACTGAAACGGCTCATCGATGTCGATTGACCTTTCATAGGGCATGATATAGGGAATGGGGTCATTCCCAATAAGATTTATCTGTTTTTTTAAGTTCCCAACCGTATTGAAAATTATTGAATAATTTGCGTGATAACTTTTTTTATGGGCATTATGCCTTGTAGACCGCTGATAGTCTTCAGGAAAAACCGGTTCGAGCCTATTATCTTCTCTGATATTTAATGCAACCTGTATTGGATATTCATAACTGGTCACACTAACCACAGGTGTATCACCGCCATTCTCCATAAAAAGAGAGAGGGCGTTTTCAATATCTTCGATCGACCGTAATGGACAGGTCGGAAAAAGAATCCCTATGATCTGTGAGTCATCTAATTTCATGGAATCAATCATCTCTTTGATCACATCAATAAGAAAAATAGTATCAAGAGCAAGAGAGCCGGGCCTTTTATAAGTTGTAACGCCCAACTGTTCGGCAATTTGCAATATTTCAGCATCCTCTGAATTAACGATTACATCGTCAAAAAGCTTACAGGATTTTGACAGCTCTATTGTATGGACGATGAGAGGTTTTCCGTGTACAAGCAAAACATTTTTCCTCTTGACCCGTTTTGAGCCTCCTCGAGCGCAGATAACGGCATATATTTTTTCGGTATATAAAACATCTTGTTTCTCTAAATTTATTGTCATGTTAATCATCCTAAAAAGGTTGGGAAATTTCAGTAAAATAAGGACCAAACAAGCAAAAAATCGACAGTCCCCCTACAGCTGAACTGTATATGAATTCATGTTGATATAACTTCAAACATAACCCAATGTGGAATATTTGGGCGCAGCCACTTTTTTAATATATGTTTTGTGGGAGAATGGGGACAAAGATACTTTTCTCTGACAACCTTTAAATCGACTTGAGATAATAAATTTTTAAAATCGGTAACACTCAATTCAAACATATGATCAGATTTTGATCTTCCTTTGCTATATCCTTTTGTACAAACTCGGCTATTCGATACATAAGGAATCGAAATAAAAAGACTTCTCTTCGCAACTCGCCCCATTTCTTGTAGTAGCAGAACTATATTGGGCACGTGTTCAAAAAGCTCGAAGCAAAAAAGATAACCAAATCTTTCTTAAACGGAAGTATCTGGGCATCACTCTGAATAGCTGAGATGCCATTATAATAAATCATTCGGCAACACTCAAATCGAATATTTGAGCTTAATCCACTTCTCACTTCCATTGCATTCATAAATAATCCGTTTGAATCACCAAGATCCAAAAAAGAATCATTCTGCCTCTCAATAGCCGATTCATTGAGGAATAATATTGTTTCAATCAACCTAAATAAAACTAACAATTGAGCTTGATAGTATAACTGTCGGCCATCAGAAAAATGGTTTTCAAAATCATATCGATTAATAGAATTAAGCAATGATTGTTTTACTCTAATTTCATCATTATTCTCAATAGAGTCGATAATCCCTTCAACAAATTGATATTCAGTTGAACCGATTATCAATTCAACTGATCTTTTTATTATTTCCCTTGCATATTTAATAAACCGATTCTTTTTTACGGGAGTTAAAATATCATAAACAACTATCCACCTGACCCTTTCTTCAGCAAAATGTTTAATAGAACAAAATGGCCTGATTTTTGGCACAGAAGGCTTTCGGCACTCTGGGCACAAGTTAAAGTCAAATAATGAATCAGCCTTCAATTAATTTCTTCCTTTCCTGAATTAATTTGGGCAACATACCCGCCCTGATTTGACGTTAGTTGTTCCCAGTTGCCCTGTTCAACGATCCTCCCCTGGTCCAGAACAAATATCTGGTCAGATTCCTGTACGGTTGTAAAACGATGAGCAATTATGATGATTGTTATTTGTTTAGAGCGATTCATTACCTCTATTGACCGTTTTATATCCAATTCAGAATGATGATCCAAGGAACTGGTTGCCTCATCTAAGATTAAAATTTTAGGCTTCTTTACCAATGCCCGGGCCAGCGCAAGTCGCTGCCGCTGTCCTCCTGATATCTTAACACCTCGATCACCAATCACCGTGTCATAACCATTCTTTAATTCAAGAATAAATTCATGGGCAGCTGCCATTTTGGCAGCTGCGACAATTTCTTCATCAGATATATTTTCATCTCCCCATGAAATATTGGCCTTTATGCTATCATTAAACAACACAACTTCCTGGGACACATATCCAATTTGATTCCGCCATGAATTCAGGTCACTTGCTTCAAGGTTCTGATCATCGATGCGGATTTTTCCTTTCTGAGGAGTATAAAACCCCAGAATCAAATCTACTAGAGTTGACTTTCCAGCACCTGACGGCCCTACGATGGATGTGGTCTTATTTGCCGGAATGCTAAGGCTTAATTCATTCAGAATTCGTTTACCTTCAGTATATTCAAACGATATTCCCTTGAACTCTATTTTCCTTTCCAAGGGATTCACTTTCAAGCCTCCCTGTCGTTCTCCTGCATTATCCAATTCCCGTAAAAGGGAGGTAATACGTTCATATCCCGGCATATTACTGTTTACATTATGCTGCAGCCCCTGAAGGGCTGCTATGGTGGGGATCAATCGTAAAAGCACCAGTAAAAAAACCATTATCTCTACAGTACCAACATTTAACTTGACACCGGCATAGATAAAAAAGCTCAATATTATTACGGCTATGGGCTGTGAATAGATGTTAATCGAATTCGCACTAAAGGCTATTTTGTACCAGACATCTCTGAATAGCTTATTTTGCACTTTAAATCGTCGCAATGCATCTTTTTCATTTGAAGCGCCTTTCAAAACCTTAATGGCTCCTAAAACATTGAGAAGCTCATGTTGAATTTCTTCATTCAATTCGGTTGTCAGATCACCATATTTTCTGGCCTTTCGGGCTATCAGAGTAAGTGGAGATAAGACAGCAATAGCAACTATCACAGCAACTAAAGCCAGCCACCCTGATATAAATATAGCTAATCCTATATATATAAACACAGACAACAGTGTTGAGACCCATTGGGCGGTCTGGAAAAAAGCCGACGAGGCTCTGTTTGCTTCAGTTGTCAAAATATTCATCAAATCACCCTGACGATGCGCCCAGAAAAAGTCAAGCCGTGCATCCAACA
Source organism: Pseudomonadota bacterium (assembly GCA_018817425.1). Classification (NCBI taxonomy): domain Bacteria; kingdom Pseudomonadati; phylum Pseudomonadota; species Pseudomonadota bacterium. Next base: position 6,597 of record JAHITX010000011.1, on the reverse strand, counting down.
GTTTTTTATAAGTTTTTTGTTTTATTTCAAACTGAAAATCTGAAGATATCTTAGTACTAATATGCCTCCCCCATAAAGAAACAGCACACCTTATTAAAAAAACAACACACAATAAAATCAAGGTATTCAAAAAGGTGGGTTTCAGGTGTATATAAAAAAACATTCGATCAAACCATTCAATGAAGCGGCTGGAAGCATCTGAGGCGCCGATAAGTTTTTGAAATACTGGAATCAGCAATCCAAGCCCAATTCCTTCTATCAAATTCATACACAACAGCGATATACACAAGACACTGACCTGAAAAGGATACAGACTAAAAAAACCTCGAAAAATATTAAACATAATTTATCCGATTAAAATTAAATGACGACCTGTCGCAGCAAGCATAGCATAAGAATGAAAGAAAAAGATCCTGATAAATGTATTTACTTAAGCACTTCCAAACATATATTCACGGGTTACTCCCACGGCAATGCGTCCTTTAATAATATTAATTTTCAAATCATTAATAGTTCTGGACACAGGTTCTGGACTAACAATACATGATTTCTCAATCATGGCGTTTGAATAACCATTTTCATATGGTTCATAAATATAATAAGGAATCCCATGATAAAAAGATTCTGCCACAGCACTGGAAATTCCACCAATAATAATGTCCGCTTTCAGGACATGCTTATAAAACATTCCAGAAAGAATTTCGACTTTTTCTAAAAGCCCTTCGGCCTTAAGTATTGTTTCATAAAATCCACGTTGAGATTCTGCTTTGATTTTCACGGCAATCCTTTGTTTACCAAGCGCCATCAGTAAACGGATAACATCTGCTGTCATTTGCCCGCCAAATTCCTCTCGGGAATAAGGATTCCAATGCATGGGTATCCATGTCATGACAATCGCATCATAACATTTATCCTGAACCGGCAAATTTTTATGATGGCTTAACAACGGGGCTGCCATTAGCAAACATTGCTCAGGTCTTGCCCCACCAAGGAGATAATTATCCCGCCCTCCCTTGCCAAGCCCGGCAAATTCATCAAACAACCAATTTTTTCCAGTATCGTCTAAGAATAAAGGTTCTGTTGCCAAAATCCCGAACCCATCTCCCAGATACCGGGTAGTAATTCCCATTGATTTGGCTATCTGAAGGATAATGGTATAAGGCTCGAAGGCTTCGCCTGGAACCGAGATCAGACTGGGCTGATAATAATGAAGCAATTCCCGGTAAATGGCGTATGTTCTTATAAACATCGACCTATACTTTAGATAAGTTTCCTTAAGGTATTTGCTGCATAAAAAAAGCAGATTGTCATCCCACTTGGCTCCGATTCTGCTCAGAACTTCCCCCAGGTGAGACACAGCAGCATGCTCACCCAATTTTTCCGGAAACACTTGCTCTGCTTCTTTGAAAAAATTGGTTTTATGCGAAAAGTAGAAACCTTTCCAGGGCATTCCCGAGTTCTGGCATAACCCATGCGGATCATTGCGCGCAACCTTATCACTAGTCCAGTCCGGTACATAAAGGTGTTTTCGTTGTCTCACCAACGGCATTATCAATTTCTGAAGACACCGAGCCACCAAAGAAAAACGTCTAATCAATGGAAATTCATTCAAAACACGTTCTGCACACGCACTTTTCAAACAAGGTTGCGAGTGCCCAGGATCGTATATTCGAACTTGGTCGCCAAAAGTTTTGGCCACCTGGAGAAACCGGGGATGTTCATTTTTGGAGACATTGAGGATATCTATCTGTTCCAAGCACCTCTTAAGGGCGTTATATTCCCGATAATAGCTGGCAAATGCAATCCATGCAGAGCCGCTGATAATTTGCCCTGGCGAAATACCCTGATTAAATGACAAATCTCTTCCATTTTCATCACGGTGCCAATTCAAAGTAAAATATTTTACTTCATCAAATTTTGCAGGATCACCTTGACTCGGTTCATAAAAATACTCTAATGAAACCTGTTTGAGAATTTGACGAGTATGTTGCTCATGAGCAATAAGTAAAATATTTTTCCCAATTTTTTTTTTTATAAAATCAAAATCCTTCGGATGATTCAACAATACAGCTATTTTATTTTTCACAAAAATTCCATCAAAACTAAAATTTTAATTCAACATACAAAGGATTACACATCGATGTGTGGTTTTATACTTGCCTGCTTTTAACCAATTTTTGAAAATGGTTTTCCATATCAGCTTTCATATAATCTTCGTTATAATATTTAACACCCATAAAAAAAGGAACTGTCATTCCACCAAAACTTCTTTTAAAAAATGAAATATTAATCTCCTTTTCTGAAGGATGGTTAAATAACTGGTGTCCATAAAACTGCGAACCCAACTCAAAATACTTAAACCCTTTATCCTTAAAGTACTCAATGGCATACCATAATAATGAGTGAGCTGTTGGAACATCACAGCTATTGAAATCAGGGTCGTCTGCAGAAGAAGAGTAATTAACATATTGGTTAAGATGGTCAAAATAGATAATCTGAACATCTTTTCCACGATATTGAGTGCCAATCAAAGTGGCTTCACCTTTGGTGAGCGATTCATACTGCAAATCAAAAGTTTTTTTGGTTCTTGTGACCCTGCCGGCAGCTTTAGCATGCATTAACCGATATCTTTCGTGTATTTCATAGTCAGCACAATCTTTGTCCATCACAAAAAACGTATACTCCCTTAAACCTTTATTAACTAAAGCCTTACAATGTTTACGGCGGCCTGCCTTCAATGTGTCCAATTTTTCTGTCAAATCTATTATCTGAGTACCAATAGAAGCATCTATAAATCCATATTTAGTTAAATAATTGAAATACTCTTTTTCATAAAAATATTCAGACGGATGGATAGACAGCATAACTTTTGCAACCTCAAACTGATTTGCCAGGCTATGAATTTCCTCAAAAGCAAAGTTCCTTATTTTTCGTCTTATCTTTTGACCCAACAAACAGCTAACTACAGGGCAAAACAAGGGGCTTACACCTAAATTGGGCCAGAAGAACCTTAAACCATCAGATTTTTCAAGAAGTAGGGGCACTATTGCAACAGGACTATTATCTATACAAATTATAAATGATTTGTTCTCTGCTTCATTCTTTTTGCCATATTCCAATTCTTGATTTAAAATAGTAAGTGAATAAAAAACCCCTACATTTATATTTTCTTTGATAAATAATTGCCAAAATTCTTCAAAGTTAGCATCATCAATTCTTATAATATTCATATATTCTCAAATGGTTCCATATTCGTCATATACATCATCACTCAAACATTTCATTATATGTTCACCAAATTCCAAGAGTGGCAAGTCGCAATATTTCGGAGCAATGATCTGCAGCCCAAAAGGCATTTGATGCTTTTCTGACCAAAAGGCAGGAATGCTGAGTGTTGGATACCCAAGAAATGTCCAAATAAGACACGTATCATCTTTTTCAACAGACCTTCCAGTCTGTTCATCCTGTGTCTCGATGAGCGGTGCAACAGATGCCGTTGACGGTGTGACAATAAAATCATAATCTCGAAATACATCATCGAACTGATGACGATATTCAGGCTGTTGTTTAATCGCACTTATATATTGTTCGATAGGAATTTGATCTCCCAAAGAAATCATCTCAGACATTATTTTACTTATCGCGGCTCCTTGTTTTACCTCTTGTTGAAAATAATATGAAAGGGACTTACAATAAATGGCGTAATGCATCTCATGTATATCATTTATAAATTCCACATTTTTCATTAAAGAAACATCACTGCCTTTTGTTTGCAAAAGATCAACTGCCTTTGAAAAGTCATTTTTCACATGTGAATCAAAATCCTGATACCCCTTAAATTGGTCGCTGATCACACCTATTTTCAATAGCCCTTTCTCGCTTTTTTTTCTTTGCTCCAGAAAAAAGTTTTGTGCAAGAGGATAACTTAAATCTTGTTGAAAAGTTGATAAGAAAGCACTTTGGAGCCCAGAGATATCTGAACCGAGAAAACCAATAGTATCAAGTGTATCTGCTGTTTTCAGACAACCTGTCCTATCGAAAGCCCCAAAAGAAGGCTTGAATCCAAACACACCACAGAAACTTGCGGGGCGAATGATCGATCCTGCAGTTTGTGTCCCAAGACATATTGGAAGTGCTCCACATGCAACGGCAACAGCTGAACCCGCCGAAGATGTCCCAGTGATCCGGGAAGCATTATGTGGATTAATTGTTTTGTTGTTTTGGATAAAGTGAACTGCAAATTCTGCCGTCGTTGTCTTTGAAAAAACAATTCCTCCACGATCAACAATTTCATCAACAATTCTAGCATTATTCCCTGCCTTAAATCCCTCCCAAATTTGACTCCCCATAGATGTGGGGAGAACTTTTGTATTAAACACATCCTTTATGCCAAAAGGAATTCCAAACAATTCTCGATCACGGATTTTAAGGTTTTCCTCTAACTGTTCAAAAATAAAATCAAAGTCTACACTTTCCGAAAACGAATACTTGTTATCCAGCAATTTATATTGTTCAATAAAATCTTCATAATATTGAACAATTTCTTCACAATATCTTAAATTAGAAATTTTATCAGCAATCGAACAATAATCAGAAGAACGCACCTTGGGTAATCTAATCATAGCTCTACTCCATTAAGTTTGTTAGCATATTTACTGATCGAACGCGCTCTTTTGGTAGCGTCTTCGAACTCTTCTTCGGAGAGCCCGGTCAGTTGTAAATAAAAATCAAGAGCATGAGGGCGCTGTGTATCATATTTTTTTGCTATTTCAAATCCTTCCTCTCTTGTGAGCAACCCACGCCGAACATCCTGAGCAGCCTGAACGGTTGAACGACCTATGCCTCGCTTGATAAAGTTAGAGTAATCATGAACCCCTGCCATCACGCACTCGACACTTTTATAACGCTTATAGGAATTTTCAACAGGGGCATCCATCCACTCATAATTCCGCTTTACAAACTCGACTTGACGTTCTTCATCCCAAAAAAAATAGTTTCCTAAATGTAGATATCGTATCTTCTTGTCTTTCAAGGTTTGTTCTGATGGGTAAATCCAAGGAGAAAGATCCTTTGTGGAAGTAAACTCATCTGCCATATCTTCAGCTTTAACCAAAGCTGAAACTTCAAGATTGTATAACAACGAAGCTTCTTCTTGATCTTTATGAGTACTCCGACCGTCCTCCTCTGCAAGGGATTCACCCCAGCACATTAGACCCAATTCCCATGCTATTGTCGTTTGAATCGTAAACGTTCCGGCACCTATATGACAATGCCAGCAGGCATCACCAATAGCAGCTATAGATTTCCGGGCCATTTTGTTTATAACAAGTCGATTCATATTAAACACAATATGATCTAAATCAAATTTCTGCAGACAATTTTCTAGATTATACCTTCCTGCAAGTGACAACCAATTCTGGCCATGTGTAACGGCCAAAGGAGTCACACATAGCACCTTGTCAAGAATATGTGCTTGATAAGTACTGTCCTTCCCCCCACTCATTGGTAACATACAGTCGTAATAATTGTCGGATCGGAATGAGTCAACAATTCCATCAATTCCTTTCCTTCTTTGTTCCCAGTCAATATGCATTTTATCTTCTGAAGAACGGCAGGGTTCACAAACACACATTTCATCAAAAGATATTCCTTCCATAGTTTCAGGGAGGCAACATCTATTGCAATATCTTATATAAGGCTCATAAATACCTTTCCCTGCATCACTATTTTTAAATAGGGTTGTCCACTTTGTCTCGGGATATTCTTTATCCAAAGGCACGTCTTTAAAGGAAGGATCGAACCCTACCCAGAATAAGTTTTTCTCTAAATTATTGATTTGATAATCATTGTAAATGTATTTTGAGGAATAAGGCCTTGCCTGAAACGAATTCAAGAATGTTAATTTCTGGTTACGTACCTTCGGCAGAATACTGTCGACTGAAAACAACCAGCAAAATTGTTTATGCAAGTTTATATTTTTCGAAAACCGATTTGAAAAATCATCGAGAAAGGATAAAATTTGCCCTTCAATTTCTGCCACACATATGGATTTTTGATCTCCTAAATTTAATAAGCTATTGGAAGCAATAATAGCCTCGGGAATATTATATCGCCCCATGCATTGGAGAACAAACACGAGTTGTGATAAATTTTTAAAGTGATAAATATAATCATGATCAAAATCACTCAGAAGTTTATTTGAACTCGGCCTCATTGAAAACATGATGTGATCAAGGTTATGTGCTTCTATGGTACCCTTTATATAATTTTTTTCATGTAGATCATAAAAGCGATGGTTTAAAGTTGCCGATAGAATTTGCTTTTCTTTATAGAGCCTTTCTATTTCCGGCAAACTTTGCCTTAATCGAGTTAACGAATTCAGAGACAGCACCACGTCGTACTTGAATGAGTCGTCAGATTGTTTCATGATTAACCTCAATTCTATTTAATAAATATTCTTGAGCCAGTTTCAAAACGCCCCATTTTGGCCGATCTCTGCGTTGGGCTCAAATTTCAATCCTCGAAATACTAAATGTATTCCTGTGGTTGAAATTTTCGCCCGCCTTGAGCTTGACCAAACTGAAACGTTTTGAAAGT
>JAHITX010000010.1 GCA_018817425.1 Pseudomonadota bacterium | reverse complement strand
TTATCCTATAATATTGCTTACAACTCCTGCACCGACCGTCCGTCCGCCTTCCCTTATCGCAAACCGAAGCTCGGTCTCCATTGCTATAGGAGTTATCAGCTCCGCCGATATCGCTACATTGTCTCCGGGCATTATCATCTCTATGCCTTCGGGTAATGTCAAAATCCCTGTTACATCCGTTGTCCTGAAATAAAACTGCGGCCTGTAACCATTGAAAAACGGCGTGTGTCTCCCACCTTCTTCCTTACTTAAAATATATACCTCTGCATTGAACTTCGTGTGCGGAGTTATTGATCCGGGCTTTGCAACCACCTGCCCGCGCTCAACGTCCTCACGCTTTGTTCCTCTCAACAACACACCTATGTTGTCTCCGGCACGGCCTTCGTCCAATAACTTGCGGAACATCTCTACTCCGGTACATACCGTCTTAAGCGTAGGGCGTATTCCTACTATCTCTACATTGTCACCTACATGCACTATACCTCTATCAACTCGACCCGTTACTACCGTACCACGGCCGGATATGCTGAATACATCCTCAACCGGCATCAAAAACGGCTTGTCTATATCTCGTACAGGCTCAGGTATAAATGAATCTATCGCATTCATTAACTCAAATATGCACTTTGCTTCATCACTGTCAGGATCATCACTCTCAAGAGCCTTTAATGCACTGCCGCGTATTATCGGTGTGTCGTCTCCGGGAAATTCATACTTGTCCAAAAGCTCCCTTAACTCCAGCTCAACCAGCTCTATCAGCTCCTCGTCATCAACCATATCGCACTTGTTCAAAAATACTACTATACACGGAACTCCCACCTGACGGGCAAGCAATATGTGCTCTCTGGTCTGAGGCATGGGGCCATCATCTGCTCCAACCACAAGTATCGCTCCGTCCATCTGCGCTGCTCCGGTTATCATATTCTTGATATAATCCGCATGACCCGGACAGTCCACATGTGCATAATGACGATTTGCTGTCTCGTATTCAACATGTGCTGTTGCTATCGTTATGCCCCTTTCTTTCTCCTCAGGAGCCTTATCTATCTGATCAAACGGTATATACTCTGCCAAACCTTTCAATCCGCTATGCTTTGTTATCGCAGCCGTTAGTGTTGTCTTGCCATGATCTATATGACCTATGGTACCAACATTAACATGCGGCTTCTTCCTCTCAAATTTCTTCTTAGCCATTTTCAATACCCTCCCAATAAAGGGGCTTAAATTAGAATAACAATACTACCATCTGAAATGAGCAAAAGCCTTATTTGCTTCAGCCATTTTATGTGTATCTTCCTTTTTCTTTATCGAAGCGCCTCTCTTGTTTGCTGCATCCAAAATTTCACCGGCCAACTTGCCTGCCATACTCTTTTCATTGCGCTGGTGTGCAAAATTTATTACCCACCTTATACCAAGAGCCATCCTTCTGGCCGGTCTTATTTCTGTGGGAACCTGATATGTCGATCCACCAACCCGCCGGGATTTAACTTCAATTATCGGTTTCACATTATCCAAAGCCTGTTCAAAAATCTTTATTGGCGGCTCATTTGCATTTTTCTCTATGATACCAAATGCTTCATAGAGTATTGACTCGGCAAGGCTCTTTTTCCCGTCCTTCATGATAGCTTTAATGAATTTGGCTACAACTTTGTTGTCGTATTTAGAATCAGGGATAACAACCCGCTCAGGCACATCTCTTCTTCTCGGCATAAATCACACCATTTATATTATATCTGTTTATTAAAAAAAATAATTACCTACATTGACATTTTTTCAAGAATAAATCCAGCTATTCATTACAGCTTATTTTGAATAGCCTGCAAACCAAATAATTACTTTGGCCTTTTTGCACCGTACTTGGATCTGCTCTTCTTTCTGTCCTCAACTCCCAGTGTATCAAGAGTGCCTCTTACTATGTGATATCTTACACCTGGAAGGTCTTTAACACGTCCTCCACGAACCAATACAACTGAATGCTCCTGAAGGTTATGCCCCACTCCCGGAATGTATGCTGTAACTTCAGCACCTGAAGTAAGCCTTACCCTTGCGACTTTCCGCAAAGCAGAGTTTGGCTTTTTCGGAGTTGATGTATATACACGCGTACACACACCTCTTTTCTGAGGAGCTCCTTTAAGAGCCGGTGTAGTAACCTTCTTGGCAATCTTGGTCCTGCCTTTTCTAACTAACTGATTGATTGTAGGCATATTCCCCTCTTAAAATATTATTCACCCGTACAAAATCCAGACATACACCACAAAGGAGAAATAAATATTTTATTTTAAATTTTGTACACTTCGTGTTTTTAAAAACCATTGTATTTTTTATGGCTTTTTACAATTCATAAAACTCAAAATCTATGCTGCAAAACGATGTTTTATACTCACATCCTGTATTTATGTCAAGCAATTTTATACTAAAAAGCAATTAAAATCTGCCCATTCTAAATATATATAAGATCTTTTTATTAAAACTATGTAGTATCTAACTGTTATTGATGGGATATTTCAATGTTCTGGTTTAATGAAAGACCGGAACCTGCAGGTATAACCCTGCCCATAATAACATTTTCTTTAAGTCCATGAAGAGAATCAATAGCACCTGAAATGCTGGCATCAGTTAACACCTTGGTTGTCTCCTGAAATGATGCTGCTGAAATAAAACTATCGGTGCTTAAAGAAGCTTTTGTTATTCCAAGTATAAGGGGTTCGGCAATAGCAGGCTTTCCCCCTTTTGCCTTAATCGCCATGTTTATCTCTTCATACCTTCCGCGATCAATCTGCTCTTCAAGGATAAAGTCAGTATCTCCGACCTCAACAACCTTAACACGTCTTGTCATCTGTCGTACAATTACTTCAATATGTTTGTCGTTTATACGTACTCCCTGCAATCTATAAACTTCCTGGACTTCATCAACAAGATAACGGGCTAGAGCCACTTCCCCTTTGATGTTTAAGATATCCTGCGGTATGGCAGAACCGCCTATAATCGGCTCCCCTGCCCTTATATAATCACCCTCATAAACATTTATATGTTTACCTCGCGCAACCAGATATTCTTTCTTTTCGCCAAAATCGACAGGTGTTACTGTTACTTTTTGTTTTCCTTTTTTAGTACTTTTTGCAATGGAAACGTACCCGTCTATCTCGCTTAATATTGCTATTTCCTTCGGTTTTCTAACCTCAAAAAGCTCTGCAACTCTTGGAAGACCACCTGTTATATCTTTGGTCTTAGTGGTTGCCCTGGGAAGTTTCGCAATAACATTGCCGGCTTTGACATCTTCACCTTCTTCAACCATTAATACCGCACCTATAGGTAAAATGTATCTGGCCATTCCTGATGATTCGGAAAGTTTGACTGTTTTGCCATCTTCATCTTTGATTGAAATCCTCGGTCTAACCTCTGTGCCTTTTGCTTCAATTATTGTTCGACTCGATTTTCCTGTAACAGGATCAACTTTCTCCTTCATGGTCCTGCCTGGCACAATATCTCCGAATTTAACGACTCCTGCAACTTCTGTAATAATAGGTGTTGTAAAAGGATCCCAGGTAGCAAGAAGATCTCCTGATTTTCCTGTTTCAGGATCAGGCCCTTTAACCTTCTGGCCATCAATAACCATAATATGCGCACCGTAAATTACTGGAAAGCTTTCAAGCTCACGTCCTGAATCACTTACAACTGTAAATTTACCGCCGCGGCGATTCATTACAATATATTGGTTTTCCGCATTTTTAACAACATGAAGGTCAATAAATTTAACTGTTCCTTCAACTCTTGCCCTGATATCGGCCTGTTCAACCCTCCGGCTCGCAGTACCGCCGATATGGAATGTCCGCATAGTAAGCTGAGTACCGGGCTCACCTATCGACTGGGCTGCGAGTATTCCGACAGCCTGACCCAATTCGACCTGGGCTCCGCTTGAAAGATCTCTTCCATAACATTTTGCACACACACCGTATCTGGCTTTGCATGTAAGAACAGATCTTATCCTGACATTTGTTATTCCTGCGTCTTCTATTTTTTTTGCAGAGCTTTCGTCAATCTCATCCCTTTTCTTAACAAGAACTTCATCAGTAAAAGGGTCAGCTATATCATCCACTGCAACTCTGCCAAGGACTCTTTCTCCAAGTCGCTGAATAACTTCTCCGCCTTCAACCAGAGGCTCAACATCAACACCCATCAAAGTACCGCAGTCATCCTCCATAACTGCACAATCCTGGGCAACATCAGCCAGTCTCCTTGTTAAATACCCTGAATTTGCGGTTTTAAGAGCAGTATCGGCAAGTCCTTTTCTTGCACCATGTGTTGAAATAAAATACTGTAATACGGAAAGACCCTCCCTGAAGTTTGCACTTATCGGCGTTTCTATAATTTCACCGGAAGGTTTGGCCATTAGGCCACGCATTCCCGCCAGCTGACGCATCTGATCTTTACTGCCTCTTGCACCTGATTCCGCCATCATATATATTGGATTAAAACTTTCTTCATAGACAGGTTTCCCATTCTTATCCAGCACATTATTCCCGTCACTGTCTTTCAAAGTTTGAACCTTCATTGCTTGCATCATTTCATTGGCCACATCATCGGTCGCTTTGGCCCAGATATCTACAACTTTATTATATTTCTCACCTTGAGTGATGAGGCCCTCGGTATACTGCCGCCCGATTTCCAACACTTTATTTTCGGCTTTTTTGATTATATCTCCTTTAGAAGCCGGAATTATCATGTCGCCAATTGAAATAGAAAGGCCTCCTTCTGTAGAATACCTGTAGCCTATATCCTTGAGCCTGTCAGCAAGAACAACTGTGGCTTTAGGGCCAAGATTTCTATAAGCATAATCAACAAGATCTCTTAAGGATTTCTTATCCTGCACCTTGTTAACAGCATCAAAAGGGATTTCAGATTTCTTCTCGTTTATTTGAAAAATATGGTATTTTTCTTGCGATATAATTATTTCACTTAGTTGCCCTTCTGCAAGAGAAAAAACAGGACCGGAATTTTCAATATCAAAGATTCTCGTAAACTCTTCCTTTCTTAAAAGACCGATATCACCATCTAAAGTTTTGCCGGAATTTTCGGAGTACTGGTTTACCATCTGTGAAAAAGATTCGCCACTTCTAATTTTTTCATGAATGGTCTTTGCATCTTCTTCCGAAGAAACCATAATATGGCTCATTCTTACAATATAATCCTTGGGAATAATTTCCCATAATAATATTCGCCCTGTTGTGGTATTAACTTTTTTCCCGTCTATCCGAACAACTATCTTAGCGTGAAGATCAATCACCCCGGAATCATAAGCAGAACGAACCTCCTCCGGATCGGCAAATCTTTTCCCATCACCCTTAGCACCGGAGACTCCCCTTGTCATATAATATATCCCGAGAACAATATCCTGAGTCGGTACAATAATAGGACTTCCATTTGCTGCTGATAAAATATTGTTGCTGGAAAGCATTAAAATACGCGCCTCTATCTGTGACTCAACAGAAAGAGGAATATGGACAGCCATCTGATCGCCGTCAAAGTCAGCATTAAATGCTGTACATACAAGCGGATGGAGCTGAATGGCCTTGCCCTCAATAAGAATCGGTTCAAAAGCCTGAATGCCAAGCCGATGCAAAGTCGGTGCCCGGTTTAACATCACAGGATATTCCTTTACAACTTCGTCAAGGGTATCCCAAACCTCCGGGGTCTCACGCTCAACAAGCTTCTTGGCACTCTTTACAGTGGAAACAAGGCCTTTTTTCTCCAGCCTGTAATAAACAAAAGGTTTAAAAAGCTCCAAAGCCATTTTCTTAGGAAGGCCACACTGATGAAGCCTGAGATTAGGGCCTATAGCAATAACTGTTCGCCCGGAATAATCAACTCGTTTGCCAAGCAGATTCTGACGAAAGCGCCCCTGTTTTCCTTTTAACGTATCACTTAATGATTTTAAAGGCCGCTTATTGGATCCTGTAATCACTCTGCCATGCCTGCCATTATCAAACAGTGCGTCTACCGCCTCCTGAAGCATTCTTTTTTCATTGCGGACTATAATATCAGGAGCTTTTAAATCTATCAGCCGTTTTAACCGGTTATTGCGATTTATAACTCTCCTGTAGAGATCATTAAGGTCGGAGGTTGCAAACCTGCCGCCTTCTAATGGAACAAGGGGGCGCAAATCCGGAGGAAGAACAGGAATAACATCCATTATCATCCAGCAAGGATTTACCCCTGAACATCTGAATGCATCCACAATCTTAAGCCTCTTTGACAGTTTCTGCCTTTTTGCCAATGAGGTTGTAGCTTTAATATCGGTTCTTAACTCTGTGTATAATGGTTCAAGATCAATATTTTCCAACAGAACCTTTATTGCTTCAGCACCGATACCAGCTTCAAATTTTGTCCCATATGTTTCAAGCGCATCACGGTATTTTTCTTCGGAAAGCAGCTGGCAACGCGTCAGCGGAGTCTCTTTCGGATCTAACACTATATAGCTGTCAAAGTATAAGACTTTCTCCAAACCCTTTAATGTCATATCTAAAAGGTTTCCTATTTTGCTGGGAAGACTTTTTAAAAACCATATATGTGCAACAGGCGCAGCAAGTTCAATATGGCCCATCCGTTCTCTTCGAACCTTGGACTGTATAACCTCAACACCACATTTCTCACAAACTACTCCTCTGTGTTTCATACGCTTGTATTTGCCACAATTACATTCGTAGTCCTTGGTAGGGCCAAAAATCTTGGCGCAAAACAAACCATCGCGCTCCGGTTTGAAAGTCCGATAATTTATTGTCTCCGGTTTTTTTATTTCACCAAAAGACCATTGCCTGATTTGTTCAGGTGAAGCCAAAGCAATCCGAACACCACTGTATTGTTTCGGATCAACAGGTTTGGCGAAGAAATCATATAAGGTTTCCAAATTCTACTCCTTATTTTCTTCCAAAAGATTTATATCCAAGCCAAGACTCTGCAATTCCCTTGTCATTACCTTGAAAGACTCGGGTATGCCAGGCTCAAGCATGTTCTGGCCTTTTACTATTTTTTCATACATTCTGGTTCTTCCTGCCATATCATCAGATTTTACAGTCAGAAATTCCTGTAAAGCATGTGCCGCTCCGTATGCTTCCATTGCCCATACCTCCATCTCTCCGAGGCGCTGGCCTCCAAATTGGGCTTTTCCTCCAAGCGGCTGCTGTGTTACAAGTGAATAGGGCCCGATAGAACGTGCATGAATTTTATCATCTACGAGATGGTGAAGCTTTAACATATACATAGTTCCGACAGTAATCATGCCTTTAAAAGGTTCACCTGTTCGCCCGTCGTACAGTGTGGCCTGGCCGGATGAATATTGTCCGGCTTCTTCAAGAAGCATCTTTATTTCAGATTCTTTAGCACCATCAAAAACCGGGGTAGCCATGTGAACACCATTTTTATAATTACCGGCAAAATCACGCAGCCCTTGCTCATCCATTTTTGATATAATTGCATTTGAGTCTTTATCAGTAAATATTTTATTAAACTTATTACGAAGTCCAGAAATATTATTTTCTTCTACCAAGGCGTTTAACTGATCACCCAAACTTTTTGCTGCACGGCCTAGATGAATTTCTAAAATTTGTCCGGCATTCATTCGGGAAGGAACGCCAAGTGGATTTAAGATAATCTCAATTGTGCGTCCATTTTCCATGTAAGGCACGTCGGCAATTGGCACAATCTTAGAAACAACACCTTTGTTTCCGTG
>JAHITX010000009.1 GCA_018817425.1 Pseudomonadota bacterium | reverse complement strand
TTTGCGGGTATTAAACACCAATGGAAAACCGGTCTTCTTTTCAGAACACATCGCTTTCTCTTGGTGTATCATATCTCTCCCTTCCACGCCTTCAGTTTATCCCTTTGGTTAATTTGCGAAGCAATCTACGAGCTCCTTTTGTTCTCTTTTGTTCTTGTCGAGTTCAATAAAAGTCGGGTCAGTAAAGATAAAGCTCAGCTTTTCAATCTTTTTCAGCTCATTTTTTAGTGATTCAAAACCGTATATAGAAAAAAGACCGGCCGCAACCTGAAGTTTGCTCTCTCTATTGATACTCTTTTTTAAATCATCACCGGCTTTGTCAGTCTTATTGTTGAAGATTTGAATCATCTTTCAGTATCCATTTTTCTCTTCAAAATCTTTCTCCCTGCCCAACACGAACGTTGGGGGGATTTTGTGAGAGAGTTTGACGCCCTTTAGTTATGTAGGTTTTATGAGTCAATGAGACAAGAACCAGTCTTATCAAGTATTAATTTGCCACGTTTTCCCGATAAACTCATGCCTGATAGAGAAAGATCCATCTTTCTCGAAAGCTCCGACATGCTTATCACAAGTTCACGTACAGCAAAATAACAAAATATGCTGCGTGCAATAACACGATTTTGTTCCTATCCCGGAAGAAATATCTGCGACTTATCTATACCGGTAAGTTCCGATATATCGCAGGTTAAATGAAACTGCATATCCGGTAAGCAGCCGCCTCATCAAAGTTGGCCCCGGAACACTACCGGTTTTTACCAGTAAATGAAAATGATTTTCTTGGCATGTCACTTTGATATCAGAAAAAAATCAGATTATAAACTATATATGTCAAGGGCGTCCAAAAATCCCCCCTCGGGTACGAGTTCAGAAAAATAAGAGGGCAACGTTTTGGAGAGGAAGGGCTATTCATTGAAAAAAGGGGAAATGATCCGCATACAAAAAAACATTGTGGAAAGTACAAAAGCAATAATTTTTCGGGGCCAAGAACCGGTAATCCGTGAGGAGCCGGCGGCCCTATCATCCGACTCATTCCCAGTCTCAAAAAAATATTTAAAACTTCAAAGTTTATTTCTTACCTGGCATGTTTAAAAATAAACAGTTGATAACGCAATCTGAAATCTGACCTTTTCGCATTTGTTGTAAATTAACAAGTTCATTTTTAAACTGATGAAAAGTAATCAATGAACTCTAAAAGTTTAATAATAAACTATAACTAATTGAAATCTTTTAAATATAACTTGACAGCATTTTTTATAATCGTTATAAAGGAGTCGATTTAAAGCATTTTAAAAAAAAATGTTACAATCTGATTTCTGAAGTGTCTTAATATTTAAAAGAGTCAGTTATAAAAAAAGTTGTTACAAACGGTTTTTTGAAACGTTAATACAGTTAAGAGGATAAATTTACAAAAAGGAAAGGAGAGAAGTAAATGGACAACGTAATAGATTTTAACAAAGCACTCAAAGACAAAGAGGGTGCCTGGTACGAGGAAGGTATTGCTCTTGTCAACAGTATTGATCCTGATACAGCCAGCAGGATAGTAACGTTTTTATTAACATATGTAACAACAGAGGTTAAGGTCGGGCTCGGTCTCCTGGATACAGAAGATGATCCGGGTGAACTTAAATTCTTTAATAAGATAGCAGACATCTTTGAGAAAGCAGCAGGAGGATGTTATTTTTGTAGCAAAACAATAGATCCGAATGCTGATGAATTTAGCAAGGATACAAGAGCATGTCCAGCGTGTGCTTTAAAGCTTGCGAATTTTGTTCAGGCTCTTGGGATTAATCCGGGAACTGTTTTTAAAGGCATGAAACATAGGGAAGTCCAGAAGGCAAGGGTGATACATAATTTAACACTGGCAAATATGGATACCCCTATCACTAAGCATTAAAAATAACAATATAGAAAACAGTGAGGATAAAATATGGAAGAAGAAATTAAAATCTTTGGAAAAAACATTAAACATGGTATCTCAGAAACTGAAGAAGAACAAACATATTATGTATTTTACTGTAATAATCCTGAGATTGCGGTTATTTGGTATTATAAACAGGATAATGACCTTTCCAACACTTGGCAACCTTTTAAAGAGAAGCCATCTTTTGATTTACTTCATAAGAAGTATAGTTCCTCAGCATGGACAACCGATAATAAAAATGAAAGGAAGTTTAAATATAAGATCAAAGCTGTCATCAAATCCTCACATGCAGAAAGGGAGCTTTGCTGGAATTCGGATTAAAAGCATTTAGCTGTATGGTATGATTTTGAAAGCCAACAATGGAATGACTCTCTTATGGAATGGTGCGGTACACCCTTTAGTTTTTCAGTTTCTTTTAATTGAAGCCATAATACGCTTATTTTTTAAATGTTTGGTTGAGATATTTTTCACGTATCACAGTTTCTCCCAAACCTTTGATAAGAAGAATGTTTTGCAGCACGGATATCATATAAGTAGGTTTGTTATACCGCCTGTCCAGAATTCCGTCCAGAGCTTATCTACCTGATTTCACAATTCACCTGTTATCATAGGTTGCTTATACTCTAAATCTTTTTTTATTAACCGCAGACACTCGCGGACATTCGCAGACAAAGAACAAATTATCTAAACGTCTGCGTTGATCTGCGCACGTCTGCGGTTCATTATTTTTCCCTTTCTTTTTCTATTTTTGAACCATTTTTGTTATCACTTCAACAATTTCAGGATTAGCAAGCGTCATCACATCACCTACTTCTTTCTTGTTCGAAATTGCGCTTAACACGCGCCTCATTATTTTTCCTGAACGGGTTTTCGGCATATCAGGAACAATCCATACTTTTCTCGGTTTTGCTATAGGTCCAATTTCTGAAGATAAGGCATCTGAAATCTTTTTTTCAAGTTCAGCGGTTGGCTTAAAATCGGTTTTCAATGCTGCATACAGATCAGGTACTTTGCCCTTAATTTCATCATTTACCGGAACAACCGCAGCTTCAGCAACTTCAAATACAGTAAGAGCTGCAGATTCGAGCTCTTTTGTTCCAAGCCTGTGCCCGGATACATTAATTACATCATCCATTCTGCCCAATATACGGTAGTAACCATCAGGAGCATCTACTGCGGCATCTCCCGAAATATACGGCCAATCCCGCCAGTCTTTACTGTCTTTATTCTTGCAATACTTTGCATAGTATGTAGAAACATATCTGTCGCGATTTCCCCAAATTGTCTGAAAAGCACCGGGCCATGGATTTTGTATGCATATATTTCCGGCTTTTCCGGCTCCTTTGGGAAGTACTTTTCCATCTTCATCATAGATAATCGGATGAATTCCAGGCATACCCGGTCCTGCGCTTCCCGGCTTCATTGGTTTTATAGCAGGCAATGTAGCACATAAAAAACCTCCGGTTTCTGTCTGCCACCAGGTGTCAACAATTACTGCTTTACCTTTTCCAACCACATTATAATACCATTTCCATACCTCAGGCTCTATAGGCTCACCCACGGTTGTCATATGTTTAAACTCATAGTTATACTTTGCCGGTTCGTCAGGACCGACTTTTCTTAAAGTACGGATAAGAGTTGGCGCCGTATGAAATATATTCACGTCAAGATCCTGGGCTATTCTCCAACAGCGTCCCGGATCAGGATATGTTGGTACGCCTTCATAAATTACCGTTGAAGCACACAGGGCAAGAGGTCCGTAAACAATGTAGGAATGTCCGGTAATCCAGCCTATATCGGCCATACACCAGTAAACATCTTCGGGATGAATATCCTGAACATATTTTGATGTGCCGGCAGCATATGCAAGATATCCTCCCGTACTGTGTTGGCAGCCTTTTGGTTTTCCTGTAGTGCCACTCGTGTACATGAGAAAAAGTGGAGCCTCAGCCGGCATGGGAACAGGATCTATTCTTTTGCCATAATATTTCTTTAAAAGGTCATTTACAAAGTAATCACGACCATCTACCATAGGAACAGATGAAGAATATGTTCCGGGATAACGCTGCCACACAAGAACCTTATCAACAACCTGCCCTTCTTTTCCTGCTGCTTCAACTGCGATATCAGCTTTTTCTTTATGATCAATAAGAGTCCCGCTTCTATAATAGGAGTCAATAGTAATCAACACCCTGCTTCCCGAATCAACCACTCTGTCCGCAGCAGCCCTGCCACTGAATCCGCCAAAAACTTCTGAATGAATAACACCCAGCCTTGCACATGCAAGCATTGTAATAGGAAGATCTGCGGTCATTGGCATATGAAGCGTTACTCTGTCTCCTGCTTTAAGACCGGCAAAATCTCGCAAAAGCGCAGCAAGCTCATTAACACGCACATATAATTCCTGATATGTAATATGTTCAACTTTTTCATTTTCCAGTTCAGGTACAAAATGGATAGCTGTTTTGTTTTTATTTTTCGGCAAATGCCTGTCAATGCAATTATAGCTGGCATTTATTTTTCCACCTGAAAACCATTTCCAGCAGGGAGCATCGCTTGTGTCAAGAATTGTATGCCAGTATTCATACCAGTCAAGAAGATCTGCGTATTCCTTGTAGCAGTTTGGGAAATTATCAAGGCTGAAACGATCATAGATCTTATCATCTGTCATATTCGCCTGGGCAATAAACTTTGGGGAAGGATAATAATATTCTTCTTCCTGCCAGTGTACAGCAATTTGTGCTTCAGATGTTTCTGAAACTTCTTTTCTTGTCATGATTCACCCCTTTTTATATTCTGATATCTTAGCAAAAGTTCCTGAACAAAAATCAGTCTTTATCTATCCATAAAGCATTTCTTGCATGGAGCAAAACCTTCCCAAAAGGCATCCCACTTCGTATTGAAATATTTAATATTTCTTTTGCTTATTTTACCGGCAAACCGGCATTTCTTTTTATGAAATCTTTTAGATTTTATATTTGCGACATACTCACTGTTGCTATCTTCCCAATTTTGCCAAATCCCAGTTTTTAAACTCATGGCATTTTGCTGTGATTTTAGAAAAAGCTTTTCAAATTTTAAATTTGGCGCTATCGGCAGACAAAAGGCAAAACCTTTATCAATCATTTCATTATTTACAAAAGTTCCGTCAGATAAATATACATAAGCAAGCACCCGTCCATATTTATCATATTTTTCGTCATCAAACTCAAGGCGCACTTTATTTAAATACACCAGATTTTTATTAAATTGTTTTGCCTTGTAAGCATAAGGTTCTGCTTTATTATCTTGATGCTCAATTTCAGGTGCGTTTATACCGATGTAGCGAATTTTTCTACCGTCTTTTAATACGATAGTATCGCCGTCATTCACCCATTTCACTTCGTATAGCTCGGAGCAATATGCACAATTGCCCACACATAAAATCAAAAAAAGAAAACCAATAATAGTATAGTATGTTTTTAGGGTTTTTATCATTTCAAATTTTTCCTTTGAAACAGTATATGGGGAATGCTATAAAATTATTCAGGCTTGATAATGCTTATACTTAATGAGATTAATTTTTTAATAATAACAGCTGTTCAAATATTTAAAAAGAAAAATTTAAAATAATAACCAGGATTTTTTAATGAATAATACTATTTTACCAAGCACGCGACCTGTTTCGGTCATGAGTTTTAATCTTAGATTCGGTTTTGCAGAAGATGGGAAAAATAATTGGATACACCGAAAAGATTCCTTTAGGCCTCTTTTATTGGCTTTTGAAAATGATTTTTACGCCTTTCAGGAGGCTAATGATTTCCAGATTGATTTTTTGTCAGATCTTTTGCCCAATCACAATTATATAGGTCAAAGGCATCCGGCTCCGGCACGTTGGCAAAGTGATGTAATTTTTTATAATAAATGCTGGCAATGTGTTTATTCTAACCATTTTTATTTAAGTACAACTCCTCATATACCCAGTCGATTTCGTGGAAGTAAGTGGCCACGACAGTGTACGCTGGGTATCTTCAACAACGGCAGGCATAATTTGATTGTAGTAAACACCCATTTTGATTTCGAGTCTGATGTACAGATTAAAAGCGCTCAATTGATACGAAAACGTTTGCGGTGTCATGCAGGAAAAGGGCCGATAATTTTGATGGGTGATTTTAATGCAACATCGGACAGTGCATGCTATCTGGAATTTACTTCAAAAGTTGATGGGCGTCCGAAATTTTTCAACGCATTTAAAGAACCCTGTATCGGTACTAGCCATGGTTTTACCGGAAAAAGTAATGGAGATACAATAGATTGGATTTTATATAGCGGGAATTTAATAGTTGAAAATGCACAAGTTATCACGAACAAATTTTCGGATAGATATCCATCCGATCACTTTCCTTTGATAGCAAATTTTGGATTCAGATAGGATTCAAGGGGTCGAGGGTTCAAGTGGAAGTAGTAATGAAAATATCTACTGTTCGCTTTGCAGCCCGCAGTGTATTACAGCACTCCTATCAAGCAATGCAGATAACCCGCCATATTTTTCAGGTATGAATCCTGTTGATTTTTCCCAGACCTCATCGTCTTCCATGCAAAAATAAACAAGAACATCAGGAGAAATTTCTTTTATCCATCCAACTATTTTTTTATAAATATCAATTCTTAGCGGTTTAAAATATCTCATTTTACCATCAAGACCTGTAATAAATTCGCCATAGGCAATTTTTGAACCAAAGAATCTGTCTTTTATTATATTTTTTAGAGGAGGAATAAACCTGAATGTACCTATGCTTATCCATACAATGTTATCGGGAGATACATATGAAAATATTTTTTGGATAACTTTTTTATATTCTTCTTCACAACCATCATAAATAATTACAGGATCAAAATGAAAGCTGACAGGATACCCCCATGACTCACACAAGGCTGCCGCTTCAAGCCTTGCATTAAGTGATGATGTTTTGCGTTCTTCTTCTCTTATTACTTTTTCGGTGTTTAACGACCATGATACTATCGTTTTACGGTTATGGGATAGCTCTTTTAAAAACTTGATGTTTATTGTTTTTGTTTTTAGTTCAAGAACCGCCCTATTCTGTTTTGAAAATTTATTTACCAACATACCGGAAAAATCCATCAAACTTTCCCATATTAAACTGTCTGTAAACTCACCGGTTCCAACCCTGGAAATGCTATTATTTTCAAAAAGCAAATTTATCTCATTTGTCATATCTTCATGATTAACAAAAAACTGTAAAACCGGAGGATGAAAATATGACTGAAGAATACAATATGAACAGTCCATACTGCAAAAAGTTCCGATATGTAAAATCTTGTAACCGCAACATGTATAACAGCTTGTTCCCGGGCAATCTCTTATGAAAGCTCCTTTGTTTTTTGTTATAAAAAGAGTTTCTTTAGCAAGTTGAATGGAATGTTCGGATGCATTAATAAAGTCATAAACCCGATGGTGATCGCTCACTATTTCATATTGCATGTTTAAGCGCGATAATATAGATTTCGCAGCGGGAAAATCAATTACATCTTCATCTATAAAAAGTTTTGATATTTTCAAAAGTCCCCTGCCCTATTGCCCCATAACAGATTTTACAGCATCCACAACCATAGCCGCACTTGGTTTATAAAACTTTTCCTGAGGTGGTGAAAAAGGAACAGGAATATCAGGAGCAGCAACCCTTTTAATTGGCGCCTTAAGAAAATCAAAAGCATCTTCTGCAACTATTGCAGCAATTTCTGCCCCGAATCCTCCAAATTTGGTTGCATCATGCAAAACTACCAGCCTGCCGGTTTTTTTAACCGAGTTCAAAAGACAATCTCTATCCAGCGGAACAAGACTTCTTAGATCTATTACTTCAGATGAAATGTTCTCTTTAACTAAAATTGCTGCTGCTTCCAATGCGGTAAATATCGCCCCTCCATATGATACTATAGTGCAGTCACTGCCTTCCATAGCTATTCTGGCTTTTCCAAGCGGCACACGATAATCACCTTCGGGAACCTCGTCTTTTGCCCAATAAAGTCCCATTTCCTCAATTACGATTACCGGGTTTGGATCAAATATAGCGCTTAAGAGCATGCCTTTTGCATCTTTTGCAGTAGAAGGAAAAACAACCTTAAGTCCGGGACTGTGGGCAAGCCATGCCTCCAGATTATGTGAATGCTGACAACCCGCAGAAAAACTTACACCAGCCTTAACACGTACCGTTAAGGGAAAACTTGATTTTCCGCCGCTTAAATATCTTAATTTACCTGCGTGATTAACAAGCATATCAGTTGCAAGTGTAATAAAAGGTAAAAACATAATTTCTACCACAGGATGCAGCCCCATACATGAAGCTCCTACTGCCAGGCCTGCAATAGCCGCTTCGCTAACAGGTGTATCCTTTACTCTTTTGGGGCCATATTTATCAAGAAGGCCGTAAGTAGGCATATTGGGGTCATAATGAATCGAAGTTCCAACACCTTCTCCTGCAATAAAAACCGATTCATCCATACCCATTGCCAAATCAAGTGCGTTATTTACTGCCTGTCCAAATGATATTTGTGCCATCATGAACCTCCTGTTTTAAACCCAAACATCAGTCAATGCTTCTTCGGCAAGAGGATACGGGCTTTCATCTGCAAAAGCCACAGACTCATCAACCATAGCATTAATATTTGTCTCAATTGTCCGGAGTTCATCTCCTGTAACTATACTTTCTCTTAACATCTTTTCTCTCAAATTTCTGACAGGACATTTTTTTTTCCAAAAAGCAAGCTCTTCTTTTTCCACATAATGCTGATGATCGTTTTCGCCATGTCCGCGCATTCTGTAAGTCTTTGCTTCAATCAGTGCGGGCCCTTTTCCGCTACGGCAATAATCCGTCATAAATGAGGCAAGTGCATAAACTTTTTCAACATCATTACCATCAACATATTCGCCTGGCATACCATAGGCAATCCCCCGTTGGGCTATTTCTCCCACAGAACAATGTTGGGCAAGGCTTTGAGCTCCTGCCCAGCAATTATTCTCACAAACAAAAAGAACGGGCAATTTCCATAAAGCGGCAAGATTCATTGCCTCATGCACACTACCCTCAGCGGCCGCGCCATCACCGAAAAATACTACTGTAATATTGGGTTCGTTTCTATATTGCTGTGCAAACGCAACTCCTGCGGCCAGAGGCGGCCCGGCCCCGACTACTGTTGATGTCATAAGCGCATTTACTTCAGGCACTGCCAAATGCAGTGTTCCTGATTTGCCTTTATTGACTCCACCTGCCTTTCCCATAATTTCTGCCATAAGATATTTTGGATCAGCCCCTTTTGCGAGAAGATGCCCATGACTTCTGTGATTGCTGACAATCACATCATCAGCATTAAGTGCTTCAATAATACCAACAGCAACTGCTTCCTGGCCGTTGGCAAGGATTTGCATGCCCGGAATCCTTCCCTGTTCCTGTACAAGCTCTATTATACGCTCCTCAAATTTTCGTATCAGAACCATCTTTTCATACATAGTTTTTAAACGGGTCGCATTTAGCTGTGCTTCCATAACAGACCTCCTGCTCTTTAATGTATTTTGAAAAATTGTGCTGCATTTAGATAAAATATTTTCTCGCTGATATCTGCCGGCACACCATAGAAATTTTTAAATTTCAGCACATCTTCAAAAAACTTCGTGCCTGAATCTGTGTTGCACATAATACGGTCAATTTTATCCGAATGAGTTGAAACTATATTTTTCATATCATCCCAGGAGGTTTTGATCTTACTTAAGGTTACTCCTGCCCAAAAGCCGGCATTAAGAACAGCATCGATTGTTTCGATAGAACAGTGATCAATAACAAGTGATGGTGCAATATCAGTAAAATGATCTAAAATTTTCAAGGTGCTTTCAGTAGCAGATAGCTTATTTGTCCTGGAAGTATGAACTCCTATGATTTTCCCGCGTTTTAAAAAGTTTTTTCCAAGTTCTATCTGAGCAATAAAAATCTCCCGTTCTTTGGCATCAAAGGTTTCAAACCCAATCTCTCCTATTCCGAGACAAAGTGGATCATCAATATAAGGTTCAAGAAGAGACTCGATTGTTTCAGGCTTTAAATCCTGTGGTATTGAACGGGGATGAACTCCGGCAAGATAATAGCATTTAAGACCGTCTGCATAATGTTTTCGGATACATTGAGCTTTATATTCAAGGCAGTCTCGCAGCTTCAAAACCGAATCAACCCCTTCAAAATATGCCCATGACACAACGATACAGTCGTTATCTTTAAGCCATTTGATCCGATGAGGATGATATTGCTCGATCAAATCAAGATGGACATGGCTATCAATAATATTTTTCATATTTGCCATAAATCGATTCTTACTTGCATCAATTACTTATAGTTATAATGATTTAAAAGAATAAACATTAGCTTTGTCGATTTAGCCGAATCAGCAAAATAAGTAAAACCCGAAAAATCTTTATGAAAAAACAGTATGCGAAAAGTAATAGAAAATCAAATGAAAATTAAATGAAAATTAAAGAGGTTCCTGTTTCAAAAATTGAACATAAAACAATCCGACAATTTATCATATGTATGCAATTTCCTAACCGGAAATTACTGAACTTTAGTAATAAATAATGAAATGTTTATCTTAAACTTTTAAAAACTTTTATCTTGAGTTAACACCCGGTCTAAGTTATTATTACCATAATAATATGTACCATGTTATCCTGTTCGTATTTACCACTACCTTGAAACATTTGGAAATGTTCGGCCCACAGCACCTGCTTTACGGAGCTTTACGTAAAATAATATTTCAATAAGAACCTGTTTGGGGTGATTGAAACGTAAGATCAAAGGGGACGGAGTAGACGGCCAGTGTCTTCAAACTGCAATAACCATGCAGGCAGAGTTGAATCGCCTTCGAAAAGAGAATAACTACTTGGAAACAGTGTAAACTTAACCATAAGGAGGGCTTACCATGGCAAAAAATAATGAGGTCAAGTTAGCAGAGATTGTGGAAAAGTACGAAAAGGAAATCCTTGAGGACTGGATCAAAGAGCAGATGTCAGCCGTGACTAAGCGGGAAGACCTCATCTCCGACGTTGAACTCCGCAAGCAGTCCGAGAACTTTTTGAGGCTCTTTGCGCAGGCCTTACAGAAGGAAACCGTCAGCATTGAGATGATCCAATGGGATGCCGCCCGCGAACTGCTCGGCAACATCTCCCGCTCCCGTGCAGTGCAGGGCTTCAGCGCTACAGAGACCGCAACCTTTGTGTTTTCACTGAAACAACCGTTGTTCAACCGGATAAAGAGTGAGATGGAAAGCAATCCTCAGGAACTGCTGGAAAATATCTGGGAACTTTCGATACTCATTGACAAACTGGGCCTCTACACAACCGAAATCTTTATAAAGAACCGCGAAGAAGTGATCAGGCGGCAGCAGATGGAAATGATCGAGCTTTCAACCCCGGTGGTCAAGATATGGGAGGGTGTGCTCGCCATACCGCTTATCGGAACGCTAGACAGCGCACGCACCCAGGTGATCATGGAAACGCTCCTACAGGAAATCGTCAACACAGGCTCCAGCATCGCGATCATCGACATTACCGGCGTGCCCACTGTGGACACGCTCGTTGCCCAGCACCTTCTAAAGACTGTTGCCGCAGCCCGCCTCATGGGCGCGGAGTGCATCGTCTCGGGCATCAGGCCGCAGATCGCACAGACCATGGTACACCTTGGCGTTGCCTTCGGGGATGTTATCACCAAGGCGTCCCTTGCTGATGCAATAAACCTGGCGATGAAAAAGACCGGATTTATTGTAACCCGTCCGCAGGCTTAAGACAACAGGGAGATAACATGGAACGGATACCAATAATAAGGATGGGGGAGTTTCTCCTTGTCACCATACAGGTGGACATGTACGACCGCCTTGCCATGGCGCTTCAGGACGATCTTACCAAGAGCATCGTAAAAAACGGGTCAAAAGGCGTGCTCATCGATATTTC
This sequence comes from Pseudomonadota bacterium, assembly GCA_018817425.1. Lineage (NCBI taxonomy): Bacteria > Pseudomonadati > Pseudomonadota > Pseudomonadota bacterium. Next base: position 14,395 of record JAHITX010000009.1, on the reverse strand, counting down.
ATCTGTTGACATGGTCGATTCGTTTATCGGCAGGATGCTCGGCAACATCGCGTCAACATCCCGGATTCTTGACGCTGATACAGTCATCACGGGAATGCGGCCTTCTGTAGCCATCACCATGGTCGAACTCGGCCTTTCCCTTGAGGGGGTTATGACCGCACTTAATGTTGATCAGGGTATCGGGATCTTGCGTAAGATGATATCCGCCGGGCAAGAAGGTACAGGATCATGATCGTAACCGGGAATGAAAAAATTGAACTGGCGGCAAGCGAGGATATTGTCAGGGCCCGGCTGGCAGTTCGCAAAAAGCTGGTAGATCTGAAATTCAGCCTTATCGACCAGACCAAGATGGTCACTGCTGCGAGCGAGATCGCGAGGAATGCAATTGACTACGGCGGCGGCGGAACCCTGACCCTGGAGGAGCTGGCGGATGGCGGAAAAGCAGGGCTCAGGCTGATCTTCGAGGACCATGGACCCGGCATTGCCGACATAGACCTGGCAATGAAGGATGGTTATACGTCTGCCTGCGGGCTCGGGCTGGGACTCAGTGGTTCTAAGCGGCTCGTGAACGAATTTTCGATCGACTCTGTGCCCGGCAGAGGCACTATAATTATCCTGGTGAGATGGAAGATATGAACGATATGAAGATTATACCTGTTTTCAATCAGACGTTTCGCACGGAAGTGACGGAAATGAGCCAGGTTGGAGAGGCCCGCCGCATGGCCTTTGAAATAAGCGCTTTTATCGGGCTCAGCGAGACAGAGGCAGGGACAGTGTCCATCATTGTCAGTGAGATCGCCAAGAACCTCATAAAGCACGCCGGGTGTGGAGAAGTGCTGATCAGTCCGGTACAATACAGGGACGAGTTCTGGATTGATATCCTCGGCCTTGACAAGGGCCCCGGCATTGCCGGTATGGCCCAGTGCATGCAGGACGGCTATTCGACAACGGGCAGCCCCGGCACCGGGCTTGGCGCAGTCAAGCGACTCTCGACCATCTTTGACATTATTTCAGCGCCGGCAGCAGGCACTGCCGTATTGAGCCGGTTAATCAGAAAGCAGGAGAAGGTAAAGCAGTTACCACCTCTTATGGATATCGGTGTTGTGAACGTCCCGATAAACAGTGAACAGGTTTCAGGAGACGGCTGGGCAGTTGCCGAGAGCAGCGGCAGAACAGTGCTTATGGCGGCTGACGGGCTCGGCCACGGGGTTCTTGCCTCAGATGCTGCGCGTGCCGCAGAAAAGGTTTTCAGGGAGCAGTCTTTCCTCGGGCCAACGGAACTGCTCGAATATATCCATAACAGTATCAAACACACCCGGGGAGCTGCCGTTGCGATTGCCGAAGTAACACACGCAAAAAATATGCTGAAATATTCAGGCATCGGCAATATAACGGGGATTCTCCATACAGCCGAAAAGAGCAGGAACATGGTCTCAATGAATGGTACCGCCGGCGGGGAGGCAAGAAAGATGCAGGAATTCGCATACCCCTTTGCCCCGGCAGAAAACAGCAGACAACCGCTTATTATCATGCATTCCGACGGAATCGCAACGATCTCAGCGCTCGACCGCTATCCGGGCATAGAAAACCGGCACCCCGCCCTTATCGCAGGCATCGTGTATAAGGATTTCAGACGCGGAAGAGACGATGCCATGGTGCTTGTTGCTAAAAAAAGACCATAAGATTGATGATTTATGATTGTCGATTGATGATCTAAAGAAGGATAATAGCCCATGGACATGCTTATCATGAAGGTTGCGATCCGTTATGAGCAGGACATCGTGCTTGCGCGCCAAAAGGCGCGGCAGATAGCTGAACAGCTCGGGCTTGATAAGATCGTTCAGGCCCGCATCAGCAGCGCCGTATCGGAAATAGTGCGAAACGCCTTTCAGTATGCCTCAGGCGGCGAGGCTGAATTTCAGATCAAAAGCAGCAGGGACTCGCAGGCCTTTATCATACGCATCAGCGACCGCGGCCCCGGCATTGAGAATTTAAATGAGGTCCTTGACGGCAAGTACAAATCACAAACCGGCATGGGCCGTGGCATACTCGGCGCGCGGCGTCTAATGGACGACTTTCTCATCGAAGCAGCACCGGGAAAGGGCACTGTCGTTACCCTGATAAAGACGCTTCCCGCAAAAATTCCTTCTCTCACCGGGGAGATGGTTTCAAAAATAGCTGAAAAGCTGAGAAGTAAAGAACCTGAGAACCCCTTTGTCGAGATACAGCAACAGAACCAGGAGCTGGTGCAAACCCTCCATGAACTCCAGCTGAAACAGGAAGAGCTGGAGCGGGTAAATCAGGAACTTGAGGATACAAACCGGGGAGTGCTCGCGCTTTACGCCGAGATCGACGAAAAGAGCAACCGTATCCGCTCTGAAAGTGAGATTAGAACCCAGTTCTTCTCAGGTATGAGCCATGAATTGCGCACGCCGATTAACTCCATACTCTCGCTCTCGCGGCTGCTGATCGATCGGACGGACGGCGACCTGACAAAAGAGCAGGAGCGGCAGGTCTTTTACATAAAGACTGCTTCCGAGAGTCTTTCCAGCCTGATCAACGATCTTCTTGACCTCTCCAAGATACAGGCAGGCAAGATCACACCGAACATATCCGACTTTACGGTTACCCAGGTGTTCAGCGCGCTCAGGGGCATGATAAAGCCCCTGCTCGGTAACACGCCCGTGGCACTGGTGATTGAGGAGACAGAGGGCATTCCGCTCCTGAACTCCGACGAGGGCAAGCTCTCGCAGATACTTAGAAACCTCACCTCCAATGCCATTAAGTTCACCGAGACCGGGGAGGTGCGCATATCAGCCCATTTTGCCCCTGACAGGGGTACGGTCTTTTTTTCGGTTGCGGACACCGGTATCGGCATTGCTTCGGAAGACATAGAAAGGATATTTGAGGAATACACGCAGGTATCTACAAAGCTGCAGGCAAAGGTGAAAGGCACCGGGCTTGGGCTCTCGCTCTCCAAAAAGCTCGCGGAGTTCCTTGGCGGCAGCATGTCTGTCGAGAGCATGCCCGGAAGCGGCTCAAAATTCTCCTTTGAGATACCTGTCGATTTTTCAAAAAAAGACAAGACGGAAAAAGAGAAAAAGGCTGTCGTGGAGGTTGACGTTACCAGGAAGCAAGTGCTCGTGCTTGAAGACAATCCCGCTACCATGCTTGTCTATGAGACCTATCTCAGGGGCAGTGGCTTCGAGGTGGTCCAGGCAAGAACCTCAAAGCAGGCAACAGAGCTGCTCGGGTCAATAAAGCCCCTTGCGATCATCCTCGACATTCTCCTTGAGAAAGAGGTTGGTTGGGATTTTCTTCAAAGGCTGAAGATGAACCCCGATACCTCTGACATACCTGTTATCGTTGTATCGGTGATTGATGAAAAAGAGAAGGGGGTTGCCCTGGGCGCGGACGACTATTGCGTCAAGCCGGTGGAGCGCGACTGGCTACTGAAGAAGCTCTTATCGCTTTCAACCCGGACAGGCTTTGAAAAAATACTGGTTATTGATGATGAGGATGTTGCGCGCTATCTTTTGAGAAGCCATCTCGCAAATACAAAGTACACGGTGATCGAGGCTTCCAACGGAGAAGAAGGTATCCGCCTTGCACGCGAGCAGCAGCCGGACATTATCTTTCTTGACCTTGTAATGCCGGGCTTAAGCGGTTTCGAGACCCTCGACCGCCTGAAGTCTATCCCTGAAACTATGGATATCCCTGTTATAGTCAATACATCAAAGATTCTGACCGGCGAAGAAAAAGCGATTCTTGAGAAAAACACCTCAGATATTCTCATGAAAAAAACTTCGTCCAGAGAGGAGGCTATCGCCCGGGTTAGGGAGGCGCTCATAAGGATATCCGAGAAAAAAGAGTGAAGGAGGGCTTATGAACGTAAAAGACAGGACAATTCTTGTTGTTGATGACAATGAAGCCGGCCGCTATTCGATATCGCACATACTGAGGCAGGCAGGCTTTAAGGTAAAGGAAGCGGCAACAGGCGCCGAGGCTCTGGAAATCTCGGCCCAAAAGCCGGACCTGGTGGTGCTTGACATAAACCTGCCGGACATAAACGGGCTTGAGGTCTGCAAAAGAATCAAGGAATCCCCTGTTACAGCAACCATTCCCGTGCTGCATCTCTCAGCTACATTTATTGATACAAAATCAAGAGTAACTGGCCTTGACAGCGGGGCTGACGGGTACCTAGTGCAACCGGTTGGGTCCGACGAGCTGCTTGCTACCATCAATGCTCTCTTGCGTATGAAGAGCGCTGAAGAAAAGGCTAAAAAGGCCGTTGAGGAACACGATCGCACGATCAAGCAGCTTAAGGAAGCGCTCCTGCAGGTCAAGACTCTCAGCGACCTTCTCCCGATCTGCATGCATTGCAAAAAGATACGCGATGATCAGGGTTATTGGAATCAGATCGAGGAATATATCAACAAATATACAGACACACGGTTCAGCCACTGTATTTGCGAAGACTGCATGAAAAATCTCTATCCTGAATATTGGGAAGAAACAAAAAAAGGCAAAGCTGTCGATAACAGCGGAGATTCGGTTGATGCAAAATAAAAGACCGCTCATCTTAAATGTGGATGACTATGATGCAGGACGTTATGCCACTACGAGGGTCCTGACGATGGCCGGGTTCAACGTCATTGAGGCGGAAAACGGTGCTGAGGCCCTGAAGAAGGTCAAAGAGGAACAGCCCGATCTGGTTGTCCTTGACATCAATCTGCCTGATATAGACGGTTTTGAGGTATGCAGGAGGATTAAGGAATATCACTCCTTAATCACTATCCCTGTCCTGCACCTTTCCGCAACATATACTGACACTATTGCAACAGTAAAGGGACTCGAAGGCGGCGCCGACGGCTATCTTGCTCAGCCGGTTGAGCCGCTGGTGCTCATTGCAACGATAAAATCTCTTCTGAGGCTCAGGGACGTTGAGGCAAAGGCGGTTTCAATGACCTCGCAGTGGCAAAATACCTTTGATGCCATCTCCAGTTCTGTATTCATTCTGGACCTGGAATGTCGAATCCTTAAATGCAATAAAGCCACAGAGCTGCTACTCAATAAAACTCAGGATGAAATTATCGGCAGCCATTGCTGGGACTTGATACACGGCACAAGCAAACCGATACCAGCATGTCCTTTGCCAGCCATGATGAAAGAGCGTCAGAGGAAAAGCATTGTTCTAAAAACAAACGATCATTGGCTTCAGGCTACGCTTGATCCAATACTGGATGAAAAGGGCAATCTAACCGGAGCAGTTCATGCCATTGATGACATCACCGAGCATAAACGGTCGGAAGATGAAATAGACATAAGAAACAAAATTGCAAATATCTTTCTTACTTCAATCTCAGACGATGAGATGTACAGTGAGGTGCTGCGGGTTGTCCTGGAAATTATGGAAAGCAAATACGGGGTTGTTGGATATATTAATGAGGGTGGAGCAGTAGTAATCCCCTCAATGTCCGGACATATTTGGGATGAATGTCAGATTCCGGATAAAACTTATGTATTTGATCGGGATAAATTGGGAGATAGCTCCTGGGCCCGCGCAATAAGAGAGAAAAAGTCAAACTTTACAAATGAATGCTCTGCCCTCACCCCTGAGGGTCATATCACTATCACCAAACATATTTCCATGCCGATTCTCTTTCAGGAAGAGGTTATCGGGCTTATCCAGGTTGCGAACAGAGAGAAGGATTATACGTTGATTGACGTTCAGTTATTGGAATTAATAGGTAATGGCATCATAGCTCCGATACTGAAGGCGAGATTGCAGCGGGACAGATATGAGCGTGCCCGAAAGCAGGCAGAGGAGGCATTGCGTGATCGGGAAGAAAAATTGGCCGAGGCGCAGCAAATTGCGCATCTCGGTAGCTGGGAATGGAATATAAAGACGGGGGCTATGAATTGGTCGGATGAGCAATATCGGATTTTTGGATATGAACCTCAAGAGTTTCCGGCCACTTATGATCTTTTCCTTTGCTCGATACATTCAGATGACAGAGAAAGCGTATTGAAAACGATGAAGGGGGCATTGGATGGAACACAACCTTATCAGATTGAATTCAGAATTTCAAACAAGGACGGGACAACGCGTATCATCGAAACCCGTGGAACAGTTTATCTTGATATGCTCGGAAAACCCGACATTATGTTCGGTACGGTTTTAGATATCACAGAGCGCAGGAAGCTTGAAGAGCAGTTCCGGCAGGCACAGAAAATGGAGTCGATTGGGCGGCTGGCCGGTGGGGTGGCCCACGATTACAACAACATCCTCAGCGTGATTCTGGGTTATACGGAACTGGCCCTCAACAAAGTGAGCACTGATGATCCCCTGCATACCGATCTTAAAGAAATTTTATCTGCTGCCAGGCGTTCCACAGATATTACCCGCCAACTTCTGGCTTTTGCCCGTAGACAAACTGTTGTCCCCAAGTTGCTCGATCTGAACGAGACCTTGGAGGCAATGCTCAAGATGCTGCGGCAGCTCATCGGCGAGGATATCGATCTTGCCTGGTTTCCCAGAGTAAAACTGTGGCCGGTTAAAATGGACCCCTCCCAGGTCGACCAAATCCTGGCTAACCTGTGCATTAATGCCCGGGATGCCATCGCCGGCGTTGGTAAAGTCACCATCGGTACGGACAATGTTACCTTCGACGCAGCCTATTGCACCGATCACACCGGTTTTATTCCCGGAGAGTATATTCTGCTATCTGTCAGCGACAACGGCTGTGGCATGGACAAGGAAACACTGAATAAACTATTCGAACCGTTTTTCACCACCAAGGCGGTGGGCTGTGGCACAGGCCTGGGGCTAGCTACGGTTTATGGCATTGTAAAGCAGAACAACGGATTTATTTATGCGTACAGCGAACCTGGAACAGGAACGACCTTTAAGATTTATCTGCCGCGCCATGCGGGTGAAGTCGGGGAGATAAAAGTAGAAAGCGCGGCGGAAATTCCCAAGGGACGCGGCGAAATCATTCTGGTGGTAGAAGATGATCTTTCTATCTTGAAACTAATTGATAAAATTCTTAAGGTCCTTGGCTACAAAGTGCTGGCCGCCAGATCTCCAAACGAGGCCATGGTTCTTGCAGAGGAACATACGGTGGCGCTTAACCTGCTGATCACCGACGTGGTCATGCCCGAAATAAACGGTAAGGAATTGGCCAAGCGTGTGCATACCCTCAACCCGAATATAAAGACCCTGTTTATGTCCGGCTACACGGCCGATGTGATCGCTCACCGGGGGGTGTTGGAAGAGGGTATCAATTTCATTCAAAAGCCTTTTTCGACACAAGACCTGGCCGCCAAGATCAGGGAGGTGCTGTATCACTGATTAATCACAGGCAAACTCCCGGCTTTGCCGGGCGACTCTCAGTTTATGACTTTACCAAAATCAATGCCCAGATCTTCCATGACTACCTGGATACCTGCTCTAGCTCCGCCAAAGACACCGGGTCCAGGATGGGTGCAGGCTCCGATCATATATAACTTATCAACTGGAGTACGATAATTATGCCAGCCGGAAAAAGGACGGTTTCCTGACATCTGCATGTTATATGTGCCTATCTGGCATATATCGCCTTTTAGCATTGTGGCGTTATGTCTTTCATAAAACAAAGGAGAATGAATGGCCCTTCCTAAAATATTGTCGCTTCCCATGTTGGTAGCCAGATTCTGAACCTGACCCAAAATATCATCGGCTACATCTTTTTCTATCTCATCCCATTTTTGAGGCCCGCCATTTCTTAAAGCATATGGTGCAAATGAATAAAGATACATAGTATGATTACCTTCAGGCGCTCTTGTCGGATCGAGCTTAGTTGCAACAAATGATGAAAACACATCGTTTCTTGGAATCCCGTTATCAATAGCTTGAAAAGCATGCTGAAATTCATAGGGGTCTGAATTGTGATATGCAAGCCAGTGTGATTTAAATCCGTTTTTCCATATCGGCGCTTCTTTTAATGCGAGATGCTGATTTAAAGCGGAAAAGCCGGAGTGTTTCAATCCCTTTACGTTTTGCATAAAATCATCAGGCAATTTACTTCCTGAAACCATATCGGGAAATACCTGCTTAATGTTTAAAGTAGATAAAACAGCTTTTGATGCCTTAATTTCTTCACCGTTATCAAGTATTACGCCTGTTGCCTTGCCGCCTGAAATTCTAAATTCTTTTACACGGCTTGAAAGCTTGATTGTACCGCCCAGAGATTCAAGGCACTGGGCCAAAGCTTCGGACAACTTGCCGGAACCGCCAACCGGAAATCCACTTCCGTATTTGTGCTGCAATGGTATGAAAAGAAAAAGATGAAGTCCCGTACCTTTTGTAAACGGATTAATCATCTGTTCGGATGAAAAACGCGTCATGACAATTCTCATCTTATCGCTTTCAAACCAGTCTTCGGCAATATCCCAGGCGCTTGATAACAAAGCTTTGATAAATAAGCGGCCCGCAGGGTTTGAATCCATCATGGCCATTGTTTGTCCAAAGCTTGGAGTAGGATTATACATTCCCATAAGCAGCATATCCAGTAACTGAAACGACCAGTCATGGAATTTACGATAGGCCTCGGCATCATGTTGTGAAAATTTAGCTATTCCCTCACAGGTTTTATCAAGACTACGATATTGAGTAAAATACGTACCATCATCAAAGTTTACTCCTGTAAATGTATCGGGAGTAATATATTCCAACCCAAATTTGGATAACAATCTAAGTTCATCTTTTTGTATTACGGGATTCGGATAAATCAGACCATGCCAGGTAGAGCAAACATCATGTTTAAATCCCGGCACTGTTATTTCATCAGTAAATACTCCGCCGCCTACATTGTTTCTGCTTTCTACTACACAAACATTAACACCTGCCTTTGCAAGATATGCCGCAGCCATTAATCCGTTATGCCCGGCACCAACAACCACTACATCATACTTCTCCGCCATTTTATAAAATCCTTTTCATTTACCAATTTACTATTTAATAACGTTCATAAATAACAGATTTTATAATCTGTAATATTAATATTTCTTTTACTTCTATCTGTAAAGGCGCTGTGAAAAACTGGCTAAAATATTGCTGATGACAAAAACAAGCAGGCAGCACAAGCCAATTGTAATAGCACCATATAACCACGTAATAGTTTCAGACCATCCGGAGTTGAGTGCCTGTGCGACCGGTGCGGTGGTCGAACCAAGCACACCACCGTAAATAAAAGTCGGCAAAAACAGCAGCAGCAACTTGCGTGCGCCGGACAGATGAGGTAGCAAAGCATACAACGCCGCACCAAGCACAAAGCCGCCGGTAGCATCTGCAAACGAAAACCATAGTGGTGAACCAAAATAGTGAAACGGCTGGTTGCCATAAAATGCGCTTAAATCAAGCCATTCACAAACCGATACCGCAAACCAATCTATAAAGACCAGTGCAAAAAAATACGACATGGCCTGTTTAACAGAGACGCCACGTTCAAAACGGCGCAGTAGCAAATACGCGGCACCACCAATAAACCATGCATATCCGAATGGTATGAACCACGGTATTGTACGTCCATATGCGGAATAAACGGAGAGGGGATTTTCTGTTGGAAACCAGTACAATAGTGTGTTATCAAACACCGGCTCTATAAGGAAGGATGAAATAGCAGCGCCCATAAAAATCAGTGGCATTACCGGGCCGCGTTTGCGCTCGTCTGACAGCGCCCACCATAGCAGCAGCGCTACAACAATAATTATACAAACAATTAAAAAGATTATTCCCTCAGGAGAAGGAGCAGGCATCACCGGCATAACAGGAGCCAATTGATTCATTACGCTTTCCTTTCTCTGATACTATAAACACAAAGTGAACCTTTACCTTACCAATATCATATCAGGGAACAAGCGTACTCGGCCCACCAAAGGCGACACGCAACAGTATTGTAGGCAAATTATATACAAACCAGAACATAATGTTCATAGTAAGCGACCAGACCAGAAAACGGGCAAATTCACGCTTAGCGCCGGAAGCCATACGATGCACACCGAACAAACGCTCATGCAGCCAAATGCCGGTCTCATCTTTTTGGACAAAAAGCCAGACCACCATAACGGCAAAAAACACAAAATATAAGATCGGCCATACCAGAGGGAAATTACCACGCGCCGTTATCAGTGCCGGACCAAGAATATTTGTATAGCTGAACCAGCCTAGTGAGGCCGAAACCCCTTCGACAGCCAGATCCCATAAATAAAATATTGGGATAACAACTACTGCCGTAGAACGCAACGAACTCCAGGCCGGTCTGGCTTTTTTTATACGCTCCGCAAGCATGACAAGCAGGGCAAAAACTATACCAAAGTACCAGCCATAGCTTGGAATAACCGCCCATGGTTTGCTTGGCGCAGTCCACAAGGTCGGACCCCAGGGAATCTGGGCAAAATTATAGTTGAAAAGAAGATAAGCTCCCCAGTCGGCATACCACTCCTGCCACCACATAGTCGTGCCGCCTAAAAAAAGCAGTGCAGATAAAGAGAGCACCCCGGTGCGTCGTGTACGGCTGAAGTGAAAGGCTGCTATGCCCAGCCAGACCAGAGGTAGTACAATTTCAAAAATCCAGGGTACTAAAGGTTCTCCCATGCCTGAAGCCATTGCTAAATCATTCATAATTTCAACTCCTTGCAATATGCATTACTTGTTAGTATATTATAATTTTCCTGTATCTAAATAAAAATAATATATTACTGCAGTGTTATATTTTAAAAGACACCGCAGTAATATTATACTGCAATAAATATAAATATTATTATTTAGACAACAATAAGAAATTATTTACATTAAAAAAGCTGGCATCAAGTATTGAAGCAGGTGCATACAAAGTATTTTCCGGACCCGCTCCCCGGCTTACACAAGTAGCGTGACGAGATTTTTCATCAATATATAGTTGAGCATCATGATCCCCTACATTGTTTTTACCGCTTGGGGTTTCACTGTAATGCGCCACGATAGAAAACCATGTCCGGAAATCACCTGATTGTTCAAACACCTCCTTGAACCATATGACATTAGTTTCCTGATCAATATAATTTACGTGCAAACCCCAGTTATAATAAGGATCTTTAGGCATCTGTTCAACAACCCATACTTTTCTTGGAACATATGTCAAATTAATAGGCGCCCAGGATATCCCCTTCCATTTTGGGTCCTGAAAGCCCAGGTTGATATGTTTACCGGTAAAAGGAAATACTCTGCTTATCATTCCATCAGGCAAATCCTGCGCAGGCACTATATTGGGACTGGTAAAACCAACCAGAATTGTTTTTTCACCTATATACGTCCATTTCATTGTTCTGTCTTTTCCGCCCCATCCGTAATTTGTATCCAACCACGAATCAGAACCCATGAAGGGGTCGGACCTTGTCGTTGAGCCGGTTTGCCTAATCCTGCGAATGGCAGGAACATAAGCATAATTGCTATCGGCCCTTTCGTTCATATAAATAGAAGCCAATGTGTTGGTTCCTTTCATAGTCATTGGCTCCAAAACTCTTTCAAATTCGTAGGTCAGTACTTTTTCAGGATTTCTTAGTTCCTGACCGGGTGCTCGGCCATTCATATAAAGGCGGTAATCAATACCTGAAACATAGCGCTCCTCTCCTTTTGGTGTTATCCATGAAATATGAATTTGATCTTTTGATCCCAGAAGACGATATCTCTGGAAATTGGAGTTGTATATGATCTTTGCCCCGGCTTTGGGATCTTTAAGATCAATTTTGGGAAAAGGATAGCCATAAATATTTTCCGGGTATTTCCCGGTACGTTTATCTATCAAATCGCCATCAGGAGTTATATCAAATTTCCCTTCATTTTTTGCGCTCGCTGCAAGAAATTTATCGGTATGTTTATATTTGAAATTTATTTTTCCCGGTGTAACAATATAATCGCCCCTTTCAACCGCACTGTACATTGCCGGAATCAAAAGATCTTTATATAGGCTGCAATTTGCTTTGTCGATTACTTTCGACAACTCCGCTGCATTGACAATACCCTCACACAAAAGCAGAACAAACAAAAAACACATGAACATTCCAAAATATTTTAAATTCCCAATTTTCTTCATCTCTTTTTTCCTCCCCTTACATTTTTTGTGTTATATTTATCTTTCTCTCCGGCATTAAACAGCCCTTTTGCAAATCGCATCAGCTTCTATGCGTTGTCAGGCAAGACATCAAACAGCAAAAGGGCTGTTTAATACCGGAGAATTCTTTTTTACTTATTACTGCTATGATCTTTTTTTAAGCTTTATCATTTATACCGGAAGCCGAATTGCGCGGGAGAATTTGCGCAGGTACTGAAGATGATTAGTCAGCTCGATATAATTCGCCTTACGGGAAACGTCTGCCGCCAGATCTCTTTGTTTTTTTGAAAGAAGTGCTAATTTGGCTCCGGTACCGGCTGCATTTCCTATTTGCGAAAACAGCTCAACAGGAAGTTGCGGAAACATTCCAATCTCAATGGCACTGATCACGTCTATATAGCTACCAAAAGCACCTGCGATTATGATTTCTTCAACATCATCGAAATTAAGTTTCGCCTCTTCCAAAAGGATATTCATGCCTGCTGCTATCGCAGCTTTGGCAAGTAATATTTCACTGATGTCCGTCTCGTTTATAACAATATCTTTGCCACTTCCGCTGTCTTTTGCAGGCACAAGGACAAACTCCTGTCCATTGGGCCCGCCTTTTATACGTGGATGATCACACATTTTTCCGGTGCGATTAATAACACCGGCTTTACGCAATTGAGCAACCGCATCCAGAATTCCGGAACCACAAATACCGATTGCCGGATCATTGTTTATAGTTTTGCATTCCACAGTTGAATTTGTTATTTTTATTTTTTCAATAGCACCATTAGATGCCCGCATACCGTCTTTAATATGAGCGCCTTCGAAAGCAGGCCCCGATGCGCAGGATGTGGAAAACAATTTTCCGTGTGCGGAAAGGGTTATCTCCGTATTTGTGCCGATATCTATAGCTATAGAAACTTTCTTTGTATTGTAGATTTCCGTTGCAATAAGTACGGCAACATGATCTGCGCCCACAAATCCGGCAATATTGGGCAACATGTGGATATAAGCGCCGGGGGCAATGTTTAAACCTAAATCCCTGGCTTTAATATCTACTGAAGTTCTTATTGCCGGTATGTATGGTGCAAGAGCCAGTTGCCTGACCGGTAAACCAAGAAACAGATGATGCATGGCTGTATTGCCGACAACAACCGCTTCGACAATCATTTCAATGTCAAGATTTGTTTCTGAACATAAATCTGCTATCAGTTTGTTAATATCTTCTGTTGCTCCTATACGGAGAGGTTTTTCATCCTTTTCTATAGCGTGTGCTAAACGAACCATCAAATCATCGCCATAGGTAGTTTGTTGGTTTATTACGCCCTTTGCAGCCAGAATTTCTCCTGTTTGCAGGTCTGCAAGATATGCTGCTATCTTTGTTGTTCCAAGATCAACAGCCAGACCAAGCATTCTCCCTTCCGGCTTGCCTGTCTGGATTATTTCTCTGTTTCGCAATACAATCCCTGCCTGCCATTCAAACTTGCGTAAGATGTTGGAAAGAGTACGTTGTACCGGCAGATCAATATCAATTTCTTTTAATCCATATTCATGGTTGAGATAATCGAACATTGCTATCTGGTCCGACCTTTGGTCCAGCATATCGGGAGGAAATAAACTTATGTTATATTGCTGCACCACAGGTTCCAAAGCCACCGTCTTGCCGTTGCCGGCAACCTGCAATTGATGAGAATCAACCATACTTTCTGCTGGAATTTCTACCGTAACGTCTTCATACACCCTTGCCAAACAAGCCAGTCGGTACCCATGGGCAATACCTTCCGCACCGATTTTATCTATTTCCTTGTCTGTAGGAGGTGATACCCCACCCGAAAGTATGCGGACTTTGCATTTGCCGCAGGAGCCTTGGCTGCCACATGAGGAAACCAGACTCACTCCGGCATTACGGGCAATCTCTGCGATAGAAATTTCTTCTGAACAGTAGACCTGTCTTTTTATCGGTTCAAATATTATACTACTCATTTAATGCCTCAAACTACATAAAATGTAGTGGCCTCTTGGCTGCAATCATAGCCGCCTCGTGGAAAGACTCACTTAATGTCGGATGTGCGTGGATAGTTTCTATTATCTCTTCAATAGTAGCTCCCTTTTGCATGGCTAAGGCTGCCTCATGAATCATATCCGTAGCCGTTCCTCCAATTATAAAGGTCCCTACTATTTTGCCGGATGCTTTATCTACAATTACTTTTACAAAGCCTTTTGTATCTCCGCTTGCAACAGCTTTTCCGCAGGCTGAAAAAGGAAATGAACCAACC
>JAHITX010000008.1 GCA_018817425.1 Pseudomonadota bacterium | reverse complement strand
TTCCCCCGCCTTGACCTTGACCAAACTGAAACGTTTTGAAAGTGGCTCTAATTTATGGTATTTATGTTATATAGGATTTTGCACTTTCGGGGTAAATATTGCAACCAAAATTGCTTGGGACTGATTACTTTATGGTTTATCAACTATTGTAACCCTTCAAATATTATATATAGCATATGCAAAATAATTTTGTTGTTTTAGTGTTTTAAAAATTTTATATGATAATATGTTTGATATCGTTTAATAAAAGTACCAAATTCATATTCAGAAAGGCTGGAATTTCTTGCGCCATATTTTTAAAATTCTTGCACTCAGCGGATTACTGCTGACATCTGCAAATTTTGCCCTGTTTGAAAAATGGATTGCACAAGCAGCAGAAGAAACGGATGTACAGTACGATACATCAATGTATGTTCAACCCGAACCCATTGGAAAACGGGAAGAAATTACATTGCAAACAGTACTGTCTTCTTCCTTAAAAATCACCCTCACCGAGGCTATTTTACTTTCACTTGAAAACAACCGTTCACTCGTAGTGGAAAGATTGAATCCTTCGATTAAAAGTACTTTTGAAGATCAGGAAAAAGCTGTGTTCGATCCGGAAACAAATGCAGAACTTTCTATCGGAAGAGAGGAAGCAGAACGCCTTGCAAGATCCGGTTCTGAAACCGAGAGTTTCACCAGAGATACTACAGACGGTGTTATTTCTCTTGAAAAGTTTTTTTCTACCGGCACAACAGTTGCCATAGAGGGAAGTACGCAACGGACGGCTTCCACCTTGTATCAGGACAACTTTTACTCAACCCGTTTAGGGATGACAATTACTCAGGCACTTCTCAAAGGTTACGGAACGGATGTCAACCTCGCCCGATTGCAACAGGCTCGCCTTGATACGCGCATGTCCGAATACGAATTGAGAGGTTTTACAGAATCTCTGATAGCTGAAGTGGAACAAACCTTTTGGGATTATGCACTTGCCGGACGTCAGATCGAGATTGTTGAAGAATCCCTTAAGGTGGCCCGTCAGCAGCTAAATGAAACAAAAGAACTGATCGAGGTCGGCCGATTGGCCAAGTCTGAATTAGCAGCTGTTCAAGCCGAGGTTGCCGGACAAGAACAGGCACTGATTGATGCCGGAAGCAATAAAGAAACTACCCGTTTAAAACTGCTGCGACTACTGAATCCTGCGGGCCCCGGTCTGTGGACGCGGGAAATCAATCTAATCTATCAGCCAACCCTGCCTGATATCAAACTTGAAAATATTGAGCTTCATGTAGCCGTGTCAATGCGTATGAGTCCAATTTTAAACGAAGCCAGGTTAAAAATTCTGCGCGGTGATTTAGATCTTGTCCAAACTAAAAACGGGTTGCTTCCACTAATGGATCTTTTTGTAACACTTGGTAAAAGCGGTTACGCAAATTCATTCGGCAAATCCATTAGCAGTCTTGATAAAGACAGCTATGACGCCCTTGCAGGCATTCGATTCAATTATCCCCTGTTTAACCGGGATGCAAAGGCTCAGCACCAGCGAGCGTTGATAGGCCGTGAGCAGTCAGGAAAAGCGCTTGAAAACCTTTCACAGCTTGTTGAAGTTGATGTACACACAGCATACATTGAAGTCAAACGCAGCAAAAAACAGATCGCCGCATCTACGGCTACACGTAGATTTAATGAGGAAAAACATCGTATCGAAACCGAAAAACTTAGAGTAGGAAAATCAACCAGCTTTCTTGTCGCTCAGGCTCAGCGGGATCTTTTGGCAAGCAGGATAGCAGAAGTCAGGGCTCTTGCAAACTACCTTCAGGCACTGGTCGACCTATACCGGCTGGATGGTTCACTGCTCGAACGCAAAGGCATTTCTGTCCCCGGCAAAGAAACTGTTACGCTATTAAAAGAGCAAAGGAAATAATATTTATGGAACAAAATTTATCTTACAACTCTTGCCAAAGAGTGCAAAAAACAATCCGTCATGAAGCAACAGACAGAATTCCAAGAGGCGAACTTTGCATAGCAGATGCTGTAATAAGCCGCGAATTAAATTGCACCAATGTCGGTTTTGATGAAAGACTTTTATTTGCCAATCAAATCGGACTCGATATTATTACTGTTTCACCTGTTTTTAAATACGGAAAAGAAAAGCTTCCAAGCCAGGGTGATTCAGACTGGCCAGATATTGACAAATGGTGCAACAACACTTCTCTGTTTACTTTTGCTCTTATTAACGGTGCGTTGGAAACAGGCATGAAGATACACGGATGGGCGGATTTTTTAAAAATTATAAGAAAATCGCCTCAAACTCTTCTGGAATTTATTGATGAAGTGGAAAAGCTAAATGTTTCAATGTTTAAAGAAGTTGCACAAAAGGGTATTGACGGTATTATACTTGCTGACGATGTTGCATATGCCAAAGGGCTTTTAGTAAATCCAAAAATTCTCCGGGAATATTTTTTTCCTTCTCTTGCAAGACAAGTTGAAGAAATCAAGCGCCTGGGCCTTTTTGCTTTCTTTCATTCAGACGGCGACTATCAGGAAATTATTCCCGACCTGATTGATCTAAATTTTGATGGCATGCAATGTATAGAAAAACGATGCGGCATGGATACTGCCAAACTACAGGAAGAATATGGAGACAGGATTTGCCTGTGGGGAAGCATTGATATTGAAGATACAGTTAGAGCAAATGAGCCGGATAATTTAAAGGCAATTACAGATTCGCTGAAAAGCCTGCAAAAAAAAGGCCTTATATTCGGCACTAACAACGGCCTTTACGAAGTAACTGACATTGCAGGCCTGAAGGCAATTTACCGGTTATTGTATTAAATCAAGTTTGATAATAGAGCCCGTGTTCAGTACATGGTATAGACAAAATATAATCAAGTTGACAATCCGGGGCAAACTCAAGAAACTGTTTTTTATAACATGTTGGAAGGCCGTCAAAAGGAACGGGGTATCCGGACAAAAATGCGGGTAAAATTGGCAGCCAGGTTATTAGTGATTGCATGGACTATGCTTAAAAACAATAAACCGTTTGATTCAAGCCGTTTAAAAACGGATACAGATTAGCATCAAACAGATATAAACTTTAATTACATCAAAGCAAATACTGCTTTGAGCATTTTCGGCGAGAAAGCCCGTGGATGGGCGTTGGAGCGAAACAACTCCGGGAGGGACAATTTAAGGGCTTCTCTCTGAATTCTTTAATCTGGATAAGGAATGATGTGGCGGTCAGCTAATAGTTGGGATGCCGGATAAACGTAACGATTAGATAAAGAGTTCGCCGCATGAGAGAACCGCCGGAAGCAAAATGCGCATTACCAAAAGTACAGCAATAGAGCTGTTCTCTCAATTTGGCGAAGAATATAAACAACTGATTATATTTGAATTATATTTTACACGTTTTTGCTTGACATAAGGAGACAATATGACCAAATCAACGCAAAAATGGTTTAAAGAATGGTCAAATGATTATGATCAAACTTTGGGCAAACTCAAGAGACATCATGAGATGCTTGATCTTGCTGTAGAAATGTCAAATGTAAAAGATGGGGAACGCATTCTTGATGTTGGATGCGGTACAGGCCTCCTGAGTTTAAAATTCCTTGAAGCAGCGAAATGTACAATAAATGGGATTGATCTGTCAGAAGATATGCTTAACATCTGGAAAGAGAAAATTGACACACTAAATCTTTCCAGCCGAGTAAAGACCAAACTGGGAGACGCCGCAACTTTAGAGTTTGAAGATTCCACATTTGAAATAATTGCTTCCACTGTAACATTGCATCATGTCAAAGATAAGCAACAGGCCTTAAATAAAATTTACAAACTATTGAAACCAAATGGGAGATTTGTAATAGGAGATTTGGATGTCGATACAAGCGGTGAATTAGTTGATATTAAAAGGTTAAGGCATATACTGGACTATTTAAAAGAAGAATTATCATTAGCACTTCAAGATGGTGGTGCAGATGCATTTATAAGGATGTATAATAATGGGAAAAAGCATATTTCAAATGATGGCGAATATTGCATAAATTTTGAAATGTGGTCTCAACTATGTAAGAATGCAGGATTTAAAAATATTACTGTTTTGCCGGTAAAATCTTTTAACTGGATGAAGGTATTATGTGCTGAAAAGTAATGTGCATCCCCTGATTTTTTGGACATAAAAATCTAACTAAAACGGAGGGAAAAGAAGCAAAAAGCCGCACCCGCTCAAAAGCACCGGTATCTTTTCAAAATGAACTGTAAATGGATGCAATGGTTACATGCTACTTGAGTACAGAATGAAAATATCTCAGGAAGAAGATTGCCAAAAGGCATTTAAATTTAAAGAAGAGATTCGTTGCATTAAAAGCATTGAACGTAGCTTTATGCAACCAGTATTCGAATAATACATCAAAAGAAAACCACTTTCTTTACCCGACCAATGTTCTGATATGCTTCACGCCGTCAGGTAAGAAATACTTTCTGAGTAGGATTAAGATATGGAGATGTACCTTAGACCGACTGATATAATTGATTGGCAGATACCGGTGATTCTTAACCATGCCAAGGCTCTTTCGGCGGACACTTCAAGTCCTATAGAAATCGCAAGGATTTGTTTTGAGTGGGTACGCGACCATATCCAGCATAGTGGTGATTACGAGGCTAATATCACTACTTGCCTGGCATCGGAGGTTATGATTGAAGGCACGGGATGGTGTTTTGCAAAAAGCCATCTTCTTGCCGCATTACTACGTGCCAACAGTATTCCTGCCGGTTTATGTTACCAACGCCTTAGCCGCGACGATGGTAACGGTTTTACTCTACACGGCTTGAATGCTGTGCACCTGCCTGAATTAGGTTGGTATAGAATTGATGCCAGAGGGAACAAACCCGGTGTTGATGCTCAATTCTGCCCGCCTAAGGAGATGTTGGCCTTTTATCCGCAAGCTGACGGGGAGTTTGATTTTTATGAGATCTGGCCAGATCCTGTCCCAATCGTTTTGGATTGTCTTACTCGGTCCAACGGATGGGCACAAGTTTTTGCAAATCTCCCGGATATTGCCATGATAAAAAAGTCATAGAACCACAAAATGCAACCAACGAATTAATGCTGAGAGTAGTTTTATTTGCAGTCTTTAACGGCTGGTTTCGGGTATTCGACTTAAATGGGAAAGGGAAAGATGTTTTTGCAGCGACACGGAGAAAGTGAAACGAATGTTTCTATGATTTTCACTTGCAGGAAATTAGACCCAGTGCTCACAGAACATGGAAAGCTTTAGAAATCGAGACATGAACCAAAAAAAAGAATAAAAATACTGCAACTTGGTAAACGGTGCTTTTTTGAATGTAAACATATTTGATTTTAAAGAAAAATTGCTGTAAAGATATAACTATTCGAAAAACAGATACTTCAGTATCTTATAATTAACCCGATTTCTCCGGCAAGTTACCCTCATAAAGGTTTTGCAGGTAAAGCGGGGTTAAATGTTTCCATTATATCCTGATTATGTTCAACAAAAGTAATAAACTGGAGACTGTAAATGAAAGATACACTGAAACCCGGAATTGAATACGAATTTAAATTCCAAATTTCAAAATCAAAGCTTGTCCCGGCTCTTTATCCTGAATCTGAAGAATTCCAGCAAATGCCGGAAGTATTTGCCACAGGATTTCTGGTTGGGTTTTTAGAGTGGGCATGTATTAAGGCCTTAAATCCTTATCTTGACTGGCCGGCTGAACAGACTGTGGGTACGCATTTTGATTTAAAGCATACTGCTGCAACTCCGGCAGGATTTGAAGCAACAGCGAAAGTAAAACTTATCGAGGTCGACAGACGACGCTTGGTTTTTGAAGTAGAGGCGTATGATGATATAGATATGATAGCAAAAGGAAAACATGAGAGATTTATAATCAACAAAGAAAAATTTGATTCCGGGATTAAAGAAAAAATTGCGAAAAAAAGCAAATGATTCATTGGAAACAATAAATTTATACTGTTACCTTATCGTCTAAACATCAAAGCAAATCGGGGTTAAAGGAGAAAAAATATGGATGTCAAAATTTTGAAAAGAAGTTTCTTCCAACGTATGCTGGGCCGTCCTGTAACATCTGAGCCCAAAGACTCAACTTGCTGGAGCTATTCCGGCGGCAAACTTACTCTTGACTTAAATAAAGCTCCTGAGCTTAAACAACCTGGCGGTGCTGTGCGTCTGGAAGGAAAAGACCTTCCGGTACGAATACTTGTATTTCTTGGAGAAGACAAAAAATATCATGTTTTCAAGAACCGCTGCTCGCATGTAGGACACCGCCGCCTTGATCCTGTTCCTGGGACAAATACTGTTCAATGTTGCAGCGTAAGCAAGTCCACATATGATTTTAGCGGAAATAAAATTTATGGTCCTGCTCCTCATCCGGTAACACAATATACTGCCAATGTGGACGGAGATAAATTAACGGCAGCAATAAGCTGACAGTTACTTTATCGGAGCTTTAGCAGAGTTTCATAAATTCGGTTACGTATTTTTCATTTTGACCATGAGACTATTATGCCACAGTCTCATGGTCGATATGGCACCAAAATTATGAAATGGAGTACTTAGTCGCTTACTACTTCTATAGATCCTTCATTTGTTTCGCATCCAGGCAATTCCGAAGACGGTGAAGGGGTTTCCTGTACTGACCTAAGGCTGCGCTCAATGGCGCGGGTTCTTGTTTCGGCGCTTTCAATGGTTTTTGAAGCTTCATCAAGCTTCTTTTTGGTTTTTGCCAGAACATCACCGAATTTTCTGAACTCGGATTTAACGGCTCCCAAAAGCTGCCAGATCTCACTTGAACGTTTTTCAATCGCAAGAGTTTTAAATCCCATCTGCAGACTGTTTAATAAAGCAGCAAGGGTCGTGGGCCCTGTAACCACAATTCTATACTCCCGCTGTAAGATATCACATAGCCCGGGTCGCCGGATTATCTCAGCATACAGGCCTTCTGTAGGAATAAACATAAGGGCGAAATCGGTTGTATCGGGAGGGCATAAATATTTATCTCTTATATCTTTTGCTTCGGCCTTTATTCTTATTTCAAGATTTTTAAGAGATCTTTCGACAAGATCTTTATCGGCGGCATCCTGAGCATCAAGAAGACGCTGATAATCTTCCAGCGGAAATTTTGCATCTATAGGCATCCAGACAACATGGTGTCCTGTAGGGTCTTGGCCTGGAAGTTTTATGGCAAATTCCACTCTTTCCCGGCTGTCTTTTTTAGTTGCAACATTTGCTTCGTACTGTTCGGGTGAAAGAATTTGCTCGAGAAGTGCGCCAAGCTGAATTTCTCCCCAGGTTCCGCGGGTTTTAACATTTGTGAGCACCTTTTTTAAATCACCAACACCGGTTGCAAGACTTCTCATTTCTCCAAGGCCTTTGTAAACCTGTTCAAGGCGCTCGCTAACCTGCTTGAAGGATTCTCCAAGGCGTGTTTCAAGAGTATTATGAAGTTTTTCGTCAACGGTGGCTCGCATTAGTTCAAGCTTTTTACTGTTTTCTTCCTGCATGGTACTTAAGCGTGATTCCATTGTAAGCCGCATAGACTCAAGCTTTTCCTCGTTTAATCTTGTCATATCAAGAAGTTGTTTTGAAAAGGTATCAAGCTGGTTTTTCTGCATGCCTGCTATTTCGGCTATTCGTTTTGATAGTGAATCGCCAAAGTCCTTCAATGAAGCGCCCTGTTCTTCACGGGCAGATTTAGAATTGTCGAAAAATTCTTTACGGTTTTCGAAAAATTCTTTTTTTACGATGCTTTCAATATTTGCCACATGTTTTTCAAGTTCTTCAAAATTATTTTTAAGCTTTATTTGTATATCTTCCGGCTTGCGTTTTAAAATGAGAATAATAAGAATTAAAGATAAGATACCAAGCAGGCAAACCAGAATAAGCAGTATATCGGTCATGTTTTCCCCAAAATTAACTGAACCTAACTCGTCTATATGACAAGGAATTTTTATGTGAATTGATTACAATAAGTTGCGTCATGCTTGAATAAGAAAATAACACATTTTAGGAAAAACAAAAACGATGGGAAAATATAAATAGCTGACATTTGGGCAAAAAAAGGCATCGTTAAGTATTTATAAAAATAAAATATATTAAAGCAAACACTTCTCCCTTAACGGATAGATACCCACTTTTTTTCTTCAGAAGGCACAAGGGGAGAGATCAAGCATGTATAATTGCAGGCTGATCGAACAAAGAACCGATCAGATTTATACGCTTGAATTATCCGTCTATGAGATTTATTTTTATACCTGCTATAGGCCTAACAGATAATAAATATTTAAGATGCCTTTTTAAGATGACTGAAAATTAGATTTTTTCCACGTTCTTTGCTGCAGGACCTTGTTTGCCCTCTTCTACATCAAAGCTAACCCGGTCACCCTCAGCAAGAGTTCTGAAACCTGACATTGTAATCGCTGAATGATGAACAAAAACATCCCCGCCCTCTTCCTTTTCGATAAAACCAAACCCCTTTTTATCGTTGAACCATTTTACAATACCTGTCGCCAAAATAAATCTCCTTTTAAAAAACGGTTTTTGTTTCATGTCAAAGATCTCAAAACCTTTGCATGGCGCTGAAGTAACAGCAGATAAACAATAGCTACGTGTTTATTTAAAATACATATTATTAAAGGTCAAGCAAAAATATAGTTTTTTATTTTACAAATATTTTTATTCCCATTTGCCGTCACCTTTGTCGTTTAAATCTATATATTCTGAGTCCGTATTATTTTTTACCCTGGTTTCTACATGGGTTTTTTTATTTATAATTGTCACTTTTTCTTCGGCAAAAAGATTAATAATCCAACTGACAAAACTGATAAACAATGAACCGATTATTGCGGCAAAAAACCCTTTAACATGAAAGCCGGGTATAAGTTTTGATGTTAAAATCAACATAAAAGCGTTTATAACAAAAGTGAATAAGCCTAAACTTACAATATTAATCGGAAGTGTTAATACTAAAGCGATAGGTCTTAAAAAAACATTTAAGATTCCCAGAACCGCAGCGGCAAAAAAAGCCGTTGAAATACCATCAACAGCTATACCTCTGGTTAAATAAGAAGTAACTATTATTGCTGCGGTAAGCACTAACCATTTAATTATAATCTGATACATTTTTATTCTAAATTCTCCACATCAGCCATATCCTGTAATCGACCGGTAGCACGCTTATTTTTCTTTAAATTTTCGATATCAATAAAATTAATTTCCACATCTCCAAGTAAAATTTGGACTTTTGCATTGTAGCAATCTTCAAAATTTAAATCCGTTAAGGTAGTTAATAAATCAATACGATTCGGAGGATATCCCAATTGTATAATTTGATCTTTTTCAAGAAAATCCTCCGGTTTGAGATTAAGCGAGCCAAAGCCAAAGTTCTCAAGCGCTCTTAAAATTCTGGCAGCATTATCAGGAGATAGTTCAATCCAGATATCAATGTCCTTAGTATAACGCGGATGACCGTGAAGAGCAACGGCATATCCACCAACCACCAGATATTTTACTTTATTTGTATTTAATAATTCTATGAACTCTTTGAAATCCTTGCTCAGCATTATATCTCCACAAGTTGTATTCTTTTCTTATTTGTTCTAATGCATACAATCGCTCTTCATATGATTTCGACTGCCAATAGCGAAAATCACTTGGTTGATTATTTGTACTGTATTTTTTTACAACTTTGGCTATTTCCATATAATCACCCACTAATTATTTTTGTTTTTGTTCAATTTTAGCCCATGAATCCCTAAGTGTGACCGTTCTGTTAAATACTAGTAACTCTTTTGATGATTCTTTGCTGTCTACACAGAAATAACCAAGTCTTTCAAACTGGCAGATACTTCCCGGAGTTGCCTTTAAAAGACCGGGTTCGACTTTACACGATTTGAGTATTTCAAGAGATCCTGGGTTTATAAAATCTTTGAAATTACTACCGTCTTTTCCATCAGCCGGATTTTCTTTCACAAACAGACGGTCATACAAACGTACTTTTGCTTCCACGCAGTGAGCAGCCGAAACCCAGTGCAATGTACCCTTGACTTTTCTACCATCATCCGAATAGCCGCCTTTTGTTTTCGGATCGTAAGTGCAATGAAGCTGTGTTATTTCACCTGTGTTTTCATCTTTGTCAATACCTACACAGGTAATATAATATGCCTGCTTAAGGCGAACCTCACGCCCCGGTGAAAGGCGAAAGAATTTTTTCGGCGGTTCTTCCCTGAAATCTTCCTTCTCGATATAAATTTCACGGGAAAAAGGAATCTTTCTGGTACCCATTGAAGAATCTTCCGGATTATTAATCGCATCAAATTCTTCTACAAGATCTTCGGGATAGTTATCAATAACAATTTTTAACGGATTTATTACACCCATAACACGAGGAGCACGTTTGTTCAAATCTTCTCGTATGCAAAATTCCAGCAGGGCCATATCGACAATGCTGTTGCTTTTTGCTACCCCTATTCGCTCACAAAAATTTCTGATAGCATCAGGTGTATAACCTCTTCTTCTCAAACCGGAGATTGTAGGCATTCTCGGATCATCCCATCCGGAAACAAATTCTCCTTCTACAAGTTCAAGAAGTTTTCTTTTGCTCAATACCGTATAGTTAAGGTTAAGACGGGCAAATTCGATCTGCTGCGGATGAAAGATATCCAGTGTATCAAGAATCCAGTCATAAAGAGGGCGATGATCTTCAAATTCAAGGGTGCATATCGAATGCGTAACGCCTTCAATAGAATCGGAAAGACCATGTGCAAAATCATACATGGGATAAATACTCCACTTGCTGCCAGTACGGTGATGATCGGCATGTAAAATGCGGTATAGCACAGGATCACGCATATTCAGATTAGGAGACGACATATCAATCCTGGCGCGAAGAACATGCGATCCATTTTTAAATTCACCATTTTTCATTCTTTCAAACAAGTCAGTATTTTCTTCAATACTACGGCTTCTGTAAGGGCTTTCGATGCCTGGCTCTGTGAGTGTGCCACGATATTTTCTTATTTCTTCCGCATTTAAGCTGCATACATAGGCTTTGCCTTTTTTGATCAGATTTAGTGCGTATTCGTAAAGTTTTTCAAAATAATCCGATGCATAATAAAGTCGGTTTTCCCAGTCAAAACCCAGCCATTTTACATCTTCTTTTATCGAATCCACATATTCTACCTCTTCTTTAGCAGGATTAGTATCATCGAATCTAAGATTGCAAAGACCTTTATATTCCCCGGCAAGACCAAAATTTAAACAGATTGATTTTGCATGCCCTATATGAAGATAGCCGTTTGGTTCAGGTGGAAATCTTGTCATAACCCTGCCGTTGTTCTTATTGGAGCTAAGGTCATTAGAAATAATATTTCGGATAAAATTCGGAGCGGCAACAGGTTCTGCCGAAACCGTACCGGATGCTTTGTTCATATTTTTATTATGGTTATCTTCGTTGCTCATTATTTCCTCAGGTTTGTATTTGCATTATTTCAAATATAAAACATCTTCGATTATTTTAAAGTACACTAAAAAAGCTCAAAATTCAATGGTGTAAGCGTTTCTAAACAGGGCACCCGCATATGCCACCTAAAAGTTAAATACTCTTAATAAAGGGAGCACAGCTTTAATTCCCCCTTAACAAAGGGGGGGGTAGGGGGTTGTTCCGTATATATACTTCTTTCAACCCATCCTTCGATAGCCCTTCATCTTTCTACCTTTCAATTGTTCCAAGAGTAAAACCTCAGATAAATCACCTTGCTTCCTGAGTTTTCGTGATAGAGCCTTCAATTTTGGGTTATACATAATTTTCATTACAACCCCCTTAATCCCCCTTTTTTAAGGGGGAATTAGTGAGAAATCCTTTTCAAAGAGAGAACTTGGGAGTAGCTTTTAATTGGTAATACTGATAGTTATTCTCATTGGTTCATCTATAATATAATATGTCGTTTTAAGTAAAATTAAAAATTTGCTTATAAGAGCCACTTCCAAAACGTTTCAGTTTGGTCAAGCTCAAGGCGGTGGAAAATGTTAACCGCAGGAATACATAGAGTATTTCGAGGATTAAAATTTTCCCCCAACGCAGAGATCGGCCAAAATGGGACGTTTTGAAACTGGCTCATAAGGCTTTTCTAAGAAAAACCGCCGAGAGCTGCCTGGAGACAGTTCCCGTTTATGCACCAGGATTCATCCAGGGCGAAAAACAGGATTGGATGGGCCGCATCCTCCGGCGACATAATTCTGCCGTCGTACCGCTCCATCATATCATTGCGTGTTTTTAACGGCACTCCCAGTTTCTCACCGGCAACTTCTTCTTCCTGCTCTTCCCTTGCTCTGGTGAGCCGGGTGTCCACGGGACCGTAAGCAATACAGTTGCAGGTGATTCCAAATCGTTCCCATTCATGCGCCACCACTTTGGTCAGCGAAATGATTCCACCCTTGGCGGAAGCATAATTTGCCTGGGTAGCCGCACCTTTTACACCGGATATTGAGGATATATTAATAATACGGCCGTTATGCCCTTTAGTCCGCATATGTTTAGCGGCTGCTCTGATACAATTAAATGTTCCTTTAAGATTTACATCTATTGCCATATCCCACTGTAAATCGGTCATTTTGTGAATCGGGGCATCTCGAGTGATACCGGCGCAATTTACAAGGATATTCAGCGCGCCGAATTTCGAAACTGTAGTATCCATTAGCCTCTGAGCGTCTTTGGGATTTACGATATCAGCAATGCAAGAAATGGCCTTACCACCTGAATCTTCTATATCTTTAGCTGATTTTGCAGCTACGGTTTCATCGGTATCATTTATTACAACCGCTGCACCTTCTCTGGAAAAAAGTTGTGCCGTAGCTTTTCCTATCCCACGGCCTGCGCCGGTAATAACAGCAATTTTTCCATCAAGTTTTCCCATACTTTTCCTCCACTCAAGTCTCACCGTCATGCCGGACTACGATCCGGCATCCAGCTTTACTATAACTTATAAACCTTATGGTGAAAGTTCATAAAATATGTAATCAATAATATTTTTTAGAAATTTTTAGATTGACCTTTTTTATTTCGCCATTATCATTTTAATAGAAGATGAAACGCATTTACAGATAATTAACATTTAAGCCGTCTGAAAAACAAACTATTTATATTTCATCGAATAAAAAAAGGGGTATATCATGGAACTCAAAGAATATTTTGAAAGTACAAATGGAACCAGTGTGTTTGCAACCGCAGATAAAGATGGAAAGGTGAATACGGCCATATATTCGCGTCCGCATTTTCTGGAAGATGGAACAATCGCTTTTATCATGCTTGACAGGCTTACTCACCACAATCTTAAATCCAATCCTTATGCAAGTTACCTTTTTATCGAGGATGATCCGGGTTACAAAGGAAAAAGGCTTTACTTGAAAAAGATCCGTGAAGAACAGGATACCGAATTATTAAAATCATTACTTAGAAAAAGATACCCCAAAGAAGAAAGCAAATATCTGGTATTTTTCAGCCTGGAAAATGAATTGCCTCTTATTGGGGATGGTAAATAATTTCTATAGTGCTTGTCCTACCAGCTATTTCTTACTTTTACATTTCTTTGATCAAGATAAGATTTGATTTCGGGAATAGTATATGTACCGTAATGTACCATAGAAGCTATTAATGCAGCATCAGCTTTTCCTTTTGTTAAAACATCACAAAGATGTTCCGGTTTGCCTGCACCGCCTGAAGCAATTACAGGAATTGAAACATTTTCCGAAACAAGTGATGTGAGATTTAACTCATATCCTTCACGGGTTCCGTCTGCATCAATTGAATTCAGACATATCTCTCCTGCACCAAGCTTTTCGGCTTCTATAGCCCATTTAAGAGCATCAATTCCCATAAAAGTTCTTCCGCCGTTTATGACTATTTCATAACCGGAAGGAATACTAGCGCTTTTTCCGACAAATTTGACATCCATTCCCAGCACTATACACTGTTTACCAAAAGCTTCGGCTCCTTTTGAAATAATATCAGGATTCTTTACGGCCGCTGAATTAACACTGACTTTTTCAGCTCCTGCAAGAAGAACTTTGCGCATATCCTCATGATTACGTATTCCGCCACCAACAGAAAAAGGAATAAATATTGTTTCGGCAACACGCCTTACAACATCTATCATAATATTTCTCTTTTCACTGGAAGCAGTAATATCGTAAAAGACAATCTCATCAGCTCCTGCCTCGTAATAATAACGAGCCATCTCAACAGGATCGCCTATATCGACATTATTTTTAAATTTTATCCCTTTTGTCGTTTTGCCTTCACGCACATCAAGGCAGGGAATAATCCGTTTGCTTAACATGGTTTCCACACACAGAAATTTTTAAGTATTGAAAGACCGGGTCTCCCGCTTTTTTCGGGATGAAACTGGGTGGCTATAATATTTTCATACCCGATAATCGATGCAAATGAAATTCCATAAGTTGTTGTTCCTATTACATGGGAATTGTCGTCAGGTGACGGATAATACCCATGAACAAAATAGAACTCATCATTGTCTTTTACATCGGAAAGAACAAAGTGGTCTTTATTAAGTATAATGCTGTTCCACCCCATATGAGGTATCTTAAGACCCGCTTCATTTTTCAGTCTTTTATCAAATCTGAAAGCAAGTACTTTCCCGCCAATAATACCTATACACTCAGTGTTATTTTCCTCACTGTAATTCATTATAATCTGAGTGCCAAGGCATATGCCAAGAATGGGTTTGGCGGATGAAAGGGCGTTTTTAATAGCTTTATCAAGGCCAAGACGCTTTATGCTTTCCATGGCAGAGCCTGCGGCACCTACGCCGGGGAATATAATGCGTTCGGCTTTGTCTATCTCTTTTGTGTCATTTGTAATGATACATTTAAATCCCAGGTGATTCACAGCACTGGCCACGCTGGTCAGATTTCCTGCATCATAGTCTATTATAGCTATCATTTTTTTATTATCATAAATATTAAAAGTATTTTTAAACTTTAAATTTGTACCCTGCTTTACTCCTCACTGCTTTTTACGGTTTCCCACATTGTATCGAATTCATTACGGGATAAGGAGTCAATATCCCGCCCACTTTGTGTAGCCATTTTTTCCATAGTTCTAAATCGTGTTTCAAACTTTTTTATGGATTCTTTCAATGCAGTTTCAGGATGGATTGCTGCAAAACGCGCAACATTTACAAGGGTAAAAAGTATGTCTCCAAACTCAAGAGCAATATTTTCCTTTTTGTTATCATCCGAATTTTCATTAAGAGCGCATTGGAATTCGTGCCATTCTTCTTCTGCTTTTTTCATCACATCGCTGATGTTATCCCAATCGAAGCCGGTTCGCGCAGCCCTTTCAGAAATTCTATATGCACGCATCAGTGCCGGAAGTTTTCCGGGTACAGAATCCAGAGTCGCCTCTATTTTTGCATGGTTTTTTTCATTCTTTTTAATTTTATGCCAGCGATTTCTCAATACGGATGAATCTTCGGCAGATTCTTGTCCGAACACATGTGGATGGCGGCGTACCATTTTTTCTGTAATCTGCTTTACAACATCATCTATTCCAAAAGATTTTTTTTCTTCAAAAAGCCTTGCGATAAAAATAATATGGAATAATACATCTCCAAGCTCTTCACATATTTCATCAAAATTTTCCGATTCGATTGCATCAACAAGTTCATATACTTCTTCCAAAAGATATACGGCCATTGTCTTAGGGGTTTGCTTCTGATCCCACGGACATCCGTTGGTACCTCTGAGAGTTTCTATAAGCTTTATTAAGTTTTCAAAGTTTTGATCTTCTCTGTTTGACCGCTTTTTTCCCAAGCTTTTTTAATATCCTTTATTTTTGTCTGGTATTCATTTTTTAAGACTTTTGGTGTCACCATGATCATCTTATCGGAAAATATCACAAGAAAAGGCGATGTTTTCGAAGAATTAATTATATTTGTGATGCCTGAAAGAAAAGACACAAATACGATTAACAGTATGCAACTGATTAGTGTGCCTTTCAATATTCCAAAAAGCGCTCCAAATATTCTATCAACCCACCCGAGAAAAACTATCTTCAGAATATATTTTATTATGACCCCAAGAATGCTGATTATTAAGAAAACAAAAATAAAAACCAGAAGAAAGCTTAACACATTTAAATAATTATGGTTAGCAACCCAATTTTGCAAGAATTTGCTGACGTCCGGATAATAGGTATAGGCAGCGTAAAAACCTCCAAGCACTCCTATCAGAGATGAAATTTCCTTTATAACACCTCTGAAAATACCACGAATAAGGCAGTAAGATAAAATTACAATTACCAAGATATCAAACAGATTCATAATCCCCCTTTTAGCCGTTTATAATTATTTTCGGCTTCGCAAGTCCCTATTGCTTAAGTTGCGTTTTATCATTTTTAATAAATCTGCACGGAGTAAATATAAGTGGCTCTATATAATATTAAAGTGTTATACTCGAAATATTTTAAATATATTATTGTAGCAGTTAAGGCATAAAATATATTCTATTTTAATTAAAATGAGGCCTGCATTATAATAAAACATTTTTAAATCCGTCAAGTTTTATCTGCCACCTTATACGCTAAATGTTTTTTGCACTACTTAATTGCATTTGATAAAATTTCTAATAAAAATAGTGCTCTTTTCCGGTTGCATAAGTCTGAACTGTAAAATTATACTTAGCCTGTTTCTGTAAAGAGTTTTGTCTATAAATGCTTTAATGTAGTTGGAAATCATGTTTTTTACTTTACAGGCCAAATTATAACTTTTTGCATGTTCAATAATTTGTTATTTGCAATATTCTTTTTAATTATGGTATTAAGGAAAACTAAATAAAAAGACTATTTTCTTTGGATAAAGTTAAGCACTCATGCTTTGTGGTTTTATCAGGCATGGGTGTAAATTTTTTTGATAGTAAATTACGCTATTCTTTTATTATGTTTTTTATATAAAACGGTGTTTTAAAATTTATCTATGAAAATCGATGTAGATGATAATCTTACTAAAATTTCTTTTTCTGATATAAATCTTGCGAAACAACTTTTTGGTGAAAACAATTCTAATCTTCAGAAAGTGGCTGATGCGGTTGCTATAAGAATACATACAAGAGGAAGCGCAGTTACAATCGAAGGTGAAAAAATTGCTTCAAATCTTGCTAAAAATTTATTGACCCAACTCTATGAACTGCTTAAGGATAATTATCCGATTTATCCGAGTGATTTCGATTATGCCATAAGGCTTCTTTCAAAAGATGATACTATCAAGATAAAGGATATTTTTCTCGATACGGTATATATTACAGCAAAGAAACAACCTATAACTCCAAAAAGCCTGGCACAAAAAGAATATATAGATGCCATGCGTCATTTTGATATCGTATTCGGTGTGGGACCTGCAGGTACAGGCAAGACTTATCTGGCGATGGCGATGGGAGTTTCCGCTCTTTCGAAAGGTTTGGTGAGCAGAATTATACTTACGCGACCAGCTGTTGAAGCTGGTGAAGCGCTTGGTTTTTTGCCTGGAGATCTTGCTGAAAAAGTTGACCCCTATTTAAGACCGCTTTATGATGCTCTTCATGATATGATGAGATTTGAAAAGGTTGCAAATCTTATGGAAAAGGGTGTAATCGAAGTTGCTCCGCTTGCCTTCATGCGGGGAAGAACATTAAATGACTCATTTATTATTCTTGATGAGGCCCAGAATACTACTTCGGAACAGATGAAGATGTTTCTTACCCGTATAGGGTTCAGCTCAAAAGCAGTTATTACGGGTGATATAACCCAGATTGATCTGCCTATGGGCAAAACATCCGGTCTTGTCGAATCCAAAAATATTTTGCAGAAAATTAACGGAATTAAATTTGTCTTCTTTTCAAAATCGGATGTTGTAAGGCATAAACTTGTACAAGATATTATTGAAGCATATGAAAATCTTGAAGCAAAGAAACGAAAAGCCGAAAACCAAAAATAAAGTAGCCAGTTTCAAAAGTTTATCAAAAAAAGAGAAAATCTTTTGAAGAACTCTTGAAAAATCAACAGACTAAAGGCTGATAAGAAATGGCCTCTGGTGAGGTATGAAACTAATAAAAATAAAAGAACCAATAATTAAGTCATTTAATTCCAGCAAAAATATCAAATGGTGGATTCTGGCCTGTATTGTTATCATATTTGCACTTACTCTTTATATAGACTTTATGCCCATCACTAAAACATATGATTTAGGGGATATTGCCGATAGAGACATAAAAGCTCCGGAAGACTTTTTAGCTGTAGACAAAGTTGCAACTGAAAAGAACAGAAAAATGGTGGCAGGCAATGTACCGGTTGTATATGATTTTGATTCAAAGCTTTTAACTAAATTAACCCAGCGTGTTCAGACGGCCTTTACAGATATAAGAAATGATTTGATAGCGGGTAAATTCAATTCTGTAAATGTTGGAACAAATGCCCAGCAGCTAACCCCCACCGAAAGATCTTTGAGAATACATAAAGAATTTGAAAAGAAAATAGGCTTTTTAGTCCCTAAAAGTGTTTTTGGTATAATTGAAAAGAGTGAATTTTCCGAAGATATTCCAAATGCTATCAATGGTATAATATCTAAATTTTTTGATACCGCCATAGTTGCCGATAAGGATTCTTTGCTTAAAGTAATTGATCAGGGAATAATATTAAGAAATATAGAAACAAAAGATGAGATTATAACTTATGAATTGAATTCCATATACAGCATTAAGGAGGCAAAAAGCAAAGTAAAAGTAGTAGGACAGCCTGTATTAAAAGACTTGCATTCGGGAAAGCGGGAGACAGTTACATATTGTGTCATGCAGTTGATTCAACCTAACATAACCTTAAACAGAAATGAGACTGAAGAAAGAACAAAAACCGCTGTAGCCGAAATGGGTGCGGTACTATACAGAGTAAAAGCGGGTGAAATGCTTTTACGCGAAGGAGAGAAGGTTTCGGAAGTACAGCTCATAAAGCTGAAAGCTCTCACGGATAAGGTAAGATACAAGCGGATATCGGCAGCTATTACCGGCGCTACCATGATTATGTTAATTCTGCTTGTTACAACATATATGATTAGCTTAAATAACGATAGGGGTACAATAGGTGCCCATAATAAGAAACTTCTTTTTCTTGCCAGCGTAGTAATTATGTGTTTTCTGCTGGCGGAAGTATCATCATTTTTGTCCAGATCCCTTTCCTTAAACGAGCTTTTTTCGATCAGAGCCACATCGGTTCAACTTTGTATTCCGGTTACTGCCGGAGCAATGCTCATTTGTCTCTTTATGGGCTTAAATACAGCCGTTGCTTTTGCCGTTATTATAGCCATTTGTACTGCAATGGTATTTCAAAACCGTTTTGAAATGCTGCTTTACTTTCTGATGAGCGGAATATTGGCGGCCTATTGGATGCAAGATTGCAGAGAACGCAAGGTTTTTATTAAATCCGGTTTAAAACTTGCTGTTTTTAACATACTGCTCACCACAGTAATAACTATTTATAATCCTGCCGCAGAAGCTGAGTTTTCGTGGATAACATTAATCTGGAATTGGGTTTTTGCATTTTTTGGAGGTATGATAACAGGTGTTGTGACTGCAGGCCTCACCCCTCTGGTAGAGGTAACTTTTAACTTTTCTACAGATATAAAACTACTGGAACTCGCAAGTCTTGATCAGCCTGTTCTAAGAAGACTTATGATTGAAGCCCCCGGAACATATCATCATTCGGTTATTATAGGTTCAATGGTAGAAGCTGCTGCATCGGAAATAGGGGCAAATCCTCTGCTTGCCAAGGTTTGTGGTTATTATCATGACATCGGCAAATTAAATAAACCCCTATATTTTATTGAAAACCAGTCGGACGGCGTAAATAAGCATGACAAGCTTTCGCCATCAATGTCCAGTCTTATACTAGTTGCTCATGTAAAGGATGGGGTTGAAATGGCAAAAAAATATAATCTTGGCAAAGAAATTGCTGACACAATCGGCCAGCATCACGGGAAAAGCCTTATACGCTTTTTTTATGACAAGGCAAAACAGCAAAAAGGTGAAAGCACAGTTAAAATCAGTGACTTCCGATATCCAGGCCCAAAACCCCAAACAAAGGAAGCAGGTCTTGTCATGCTTGCCGATGTTACGGAATCGGCTTCAAGAACCCTTGAAAATCCTACACCGGCAAGAATTCAGGGGTTAGTCCAGAATTTAATGAATAATATTTTTACAGACGGGCAGCTTGATAATTGCGAATTAACTTTAAAAGATTTGCATAATATTGCTAAAAGCTTCAATACGATTTTAAACGGAATCCATCATCATCGCATCGAATATTCCGAAACAACCGTTTCAGGCAATGTAAAAGGAAAAAATGGGAGTACTGATAAGCAACAACCAAAACAAGTACAAGATCAGGAAGATAAAAGTACGGAAAGCGGCTCAAGCCATATTAAACGACTTGGATTGTCCTGAAAGTGAACTGTCTATACTCATTGAAGATGATGATGGGATTGCTAAATTAAACAACCAATATTTGCAAAGAATCGGGCCTACCAATGTAATTTCCTTTCCTATGCGTGACAGTGATATTTTTGGAAACAACCATGATCTTCTTGGAGATGTCGTTATATCGGCTGAAACAGCAGAAAGGGAAGGAAATGATTCGGGAACCGGATTTAATATACGGTTTGCCGAGCTTTTGATACACGGAATTCTTCACCTTTTTGGATACGACCATGAGAAAAACGGCACAGAAGCTGAAATAATGGAAAGTAAAGCATCCGAACTTTTAAAACTGATTGAAAATACTTCTTTTACTTCTTCCTGATATTGGCAAAAGGAATAACCTTTGCTCCTTCCAATGTCTTTGTTTTTTCAGAAGCTTCGGTATCATTATTTTGGGTTTGAGAAGCTTTTTGATTAATTTGATCATCGGGTTGGCTATCAGGACACACAACATGTTCGATTCTTACCTTCTTTCCGTTCATAGTAAATTCAGCGCCATTTATATAAGAATCTCTTAGTATCCATGTTATGGCATGAACAGGCACTTGCAGCATCAGCAATTTAACATGATACCATGATGGCTTTGAATTCGGTAGAATTTCTTCAATTCTCGCAAATGTAAGCGGTTTGCCTTCAAAATATATAAGTATTATATCTCCTTCAGAAGTCATTTTCTCTCCGCTGCTGATTTTTTATCTGCCAACTTACAAATATAGAGCAGGCATATAAATTATGATTATATGTTTTTGCAGCCACCTATCATAATATAATTACTTTATCAATAAAAACTCTTCTTATTTGATTAAAACGGATTATATGCAATAGTTAAAAACTATATCCCAATAAGGCTTACCGCTTCCAGGGCGTCATTTTTATTGACATATCCTTTGCTTAGATGTTAGACCAAAAGTCCGAAAAGGTCGTTCTGGTTTATCACAGATATTAAAAAAATCTTAGATATAAATTAGTTATAATGAAGGAGATATATTCATGAAACCTTGGCTTGTAGCAATTATTCTAACTATCGCGGTAGCATATTTTGTTCATCGTGTTTTATACCTTATAAAACTTCTTAAGCTCGGTAAACCGGAAAACAGATTTGACAGAGTTGGCGAGCGCTTATTGATCACCATCAAGCAGAGTATTTTACAATTTTCGCAATTCAGAGTATCAAAAGGCGATTATACCTATGCCGGAATCATGCATATATTTATTATCGCAGGTTTTTTGATCCTTTTGCCCGGAGAAATCGAGTTTATTATAAGTGGGTTTGTGCCTGGTTTTGATTTTTCCTTTTTAGGCGCCCCTGCTTTCAATTTATTTCTGCTCTCCCAGGATATTTTTATCTTTTCAGTTTTAGTCGGAATAGTGATGGCTTTATTGAGACGATTTATAATGAAGCCCCCACAGATCAATTACCACTTAACAGCATATCTCATTTTGGGTTGTATTAGTATTCTGATGTTAACTCTGCTTATAATCAACTCACTGCGCATGGTTGACCCAAATGAAGTAGAATTTGCCGCTATCGCAAGCACCTGGATGCCTATAACCGCTTTTGTCGTTAAAGCAACCGGCGTAAGCGCCATGAATCATATGTTGTTTGAGGTCTGTTGGTGGTTGCATCTTCTTGTACTAATGTTTTTTCTTGATTACATTCCAAACAGCAAACATCTTCATGTATTTTCAGCAATACCGGCCAATTTTTTTAGAAATTTTCCGCCACCTCTTGTTGAACTTCCCAATATTGATTTCGAAGCTGAAGAACTTGGAGCCATGGGAGTTTCTAAGGTTGAGGATTTAACATGGAAACAACTCTTTGACGGTTATACATGTACCGAGTGCGGACGATGCACGGACCAGTGCCCTGCAAACAGCACGGGCAAGGTGCTTTCACCCAGGGAAATTGTCTTGTCTATAAAAGAAAATCTGTTTGCAAATGCAGATAAGCTTCTTTCAACCCCCAAAGAGAAATGGAGAGAAATGGAGCGGGTTGAGCTTATAGGAGACAATATAACTCAGGATGAGTTGTGGGAATGCACCACCTGCGGAGCATGTGCAAATGTTTGTCCAGTAGGGAATGAGCATCTTAGAGATATCATAGAAATGAGACGCCATCTGACAATGGAAGAAGCGGCTGCTCCTGATCTGATGGGCAAAGCAATGAAGAACATGGAAACCAGAGGCCACCCGTTTCTTGGTACCGGATTTGGCCCAACAGATTGGCAGGAAGATATGGATGTTCCTGTATTTATTCCGGGTGAAACGGAATACCTGCTTTGGATAGGGTGTTCAGTAGCTTATGAAGAGCGTGCCCAGAAGATTGCAAGATCCATGGTAAATATTCTTACGGCAGCAAATGTAAATTTTGGTGTTCTCGAAGAGTTTCGCTGCACCGGTGATCCGGCAAAGCAAATGGGAGATGAGCTCCTTTTTAATGAAACTGCCCAGATGAATATCATAGAATTTGCAGAAATGGAAATTAACAAAATTATAACATTATGTCCCCACTGTTACAACAGCTTCACCCATCATTACCCTGCGCTGGGCGGTAACTTTGATGTTATTCCCCACGCAAAGTATATTTTAGACCTGATAAGTTCCGGCAAACTAAAATTATCCAAAACATCGGAAACCATTTGCTATCATGATCCCTGCTATCTTGGAAGGCATAACGGTATCATAGATGAACCGCGCGAAGTTATAGCTAGTATAGGAGAGCTTACCGAAATGCCGAGAAATAAAAAGGCAAGTTTTTGCTGCGGCGGCGGCGGCGGCAATTACTGGGCCGAGGAAACCGGAACCAGAATCAATCAGAATAGAGCCGGTGAAGCTTTTGATACAAAAGCACAAAAAATTGCTACCGCCTGCCCTTTCTGTCTTATGATGTTAACCGATGGGGTGAAACAATTTACTGATGAGCAGAAAATATTTGACATAGCAGAAATAGTTGAATCCCATCTTATAACCTAATAGTATATGGCTGGAGGTAAAAATGGATAAAAAACGAATAGGTGTACTTTTATCCGGCTGCGGGGTTTTTGACGGGTCTGAAATTCATGAAGCAGTACTTACCTTGTTATATCTTGACGAAAAAGGTGCAAAAGTGGTTTGCATGGCTCCGGATATTTCCCAGGCACATGTAATAAATCACCTGACCCAGAAAGAAATAAATGAAAGCCGCAATGTACTTGTCGAATCGGCGAGGATTGCAAGAGGTGAAATAAAAAATATAAATGACGTCAAAGCTTCAGATATAGACGCCCTGATTATTCCGGGCGGTTTCGGTGCTGCAAAAAATCTAAGTGAATTTGCATCCAAAGGCACAAGCGGTTTGGTAAATAATGATGTTTTACGACTGATTTCAGAAATCAAAGCAGCAAAAAAACCGATCGGCGCATTGTGCATAGCACCGGCTACATTGGGTATGGCGCTTAAGGATCAGGGTGTTTCTTTAACGATAGGCAATGATGAAGGGGTTATAAGCGCTTTAAAATCTATCGGCATTAATCATATAGTATGTCCGGTTGACCAAATTGTCGTGGATGAAAAGCATAAAGTTGTTACCACCCCTGCCTATATGCTTGGACCCGGGATAAAGGATGTAGCAAAAGGCATAGAAAAACTTGTTGAAAAGATAATTGAAATGGCCTGATTTTCATTAAACAAATATACAGATATTCCCCATAAGCGCTGGTTTAAATTTCCTTATTTTAAAACAATCAGCGCTTATTTCGTTTTATACTATATAAGGGTAAACGTATTTGTATTTACCTGAAACCGCATGGGTAAACCAAAGAGAGTATGTATTTATTGGTTTATCGAGGAAGAGTTCCTCCGGATTCCCCCTTAGAAAAGGGGGATAAAGGGGGTTGTTAAAATGAAAGCTATTTCAAAAAACTTCAGAACTAAACAACCCCCTGGCCCCCTTTATTAAGGGGGAATTATTTTACCTTTATAAATCGAATTGATCTTTTGATTCCAAATTAAGGGATCATTATATTCCACAATAATGGAAATTTTTTATTATGCGCGCAGTTGTACAAAGAGTAAAAAAAAGCTTTGTTGAAGTTAACGGCAAAACCATAAGCGAAATAGATGCAGGTCTTCTGGTTCTTCTCGGAGTTGCTAAAGACGATACAAAAAAAGATGCCGATTTTTTAGCGGATAAAATATCAAACTTAAGAATTTTTGAAGATGAACAAGGCAAAATGAACAGATCACTTATTGATACAAAAGGTGAAATGCTTGTGGTTTCGCAGTTTACTCTTCTTGGTGACTGCCGTAAAGGAAGGCGTCCTTCATTCATAAATGCTGCCGAACCTGAAAGTGCAAATGAAATTTATGAATACTTTGCCTCAAGTGTAAAGAATAATGGAGTTGAGGTTAAAACCGGTCAGTTTCGTGCTATGATGGACGTACATCTTATTAATGACGGACCTGTTACTTTAATAGTCGAAAGCAGATAAAGTGTACCAAAGATATTGAGTTGTGGGCAATAAGCTATTGTAAACATCTAACATTACACAGGCAAAATAACTTAGAAAGCTTATGAACTCCAAAAGAAAATATTGTGTAACAAAAAATATTATTCTTTCATTATGTATTTCTCTTCTTTTGTACTTTCCAACCTTAAACGTATGTCTTTATGCGCAAGACAATTTTTCAGGTATCAAAAAACTTATTGGAAATGATGATGCGATTATTGTTGCAGATTCAACCGGTAAAATAATTCTTGAAAAAAATTCCGGCAAAAGACTTGTTCCGGCATCTATTCTTAAAATTCTGACATCTCTTGCAGCCTTTCACTACCTTGGACATAACTATAGATTTGAAACCGATTTTTATATAGACAATAATTCAAATCTTAAAGTAAAAGGCTATGGTGACCCTCTATTAATTTCAGAAAACATCAGCGATATAGCAGAAAAACTAAGCAGTAAAATTGAATACATTAATGATATTGTACTTGATGACTCATATTTTAGCTCCGCAATTCCTCCCGGGGCAGTAGCATTATCACCGCAGCCCTATGATTCGCCAAACGGGGCCCTTTGCGCCAATTTCAATACAGTT
Organism: Pseudomonadota bacterium; assembly: GCA_018817425.1. Taxonomy (NCBI): domain Bacteria; kingdom Pseudomonadati; phylum Pseudomonadota; species Pseudomonadota bacterium. Next base: position 26,981 of record JAHITX010000008.1, on the reverse strand, counting down.
AATTTCAATGTTATAAACGGCAAATTTGTGAGTGCCGAAAGCCAGACACCGCTTTTACCTTTTGCCGTAAATTTAATAAAAAAATCCGATATCAGAAAGGGAAGAATTCTACTTTCATCGGAATATAATGAAAATACTCTTTATACCGGGCACCTGATTTCATGGTTTTTAGAAAGAAAAGGAATAAAAACAAAAGGACAAATAAGAAAAGGCCTTGTTTGCGATAAAACAGACAAACTTATATTAAAATACTATTCTTCCTTTTCTATTAAAGATGGTGTTTCAAAACTTCTGCTTTACTCAAACAATTTCATAGCAAACCAGCTTGTTCTTGCAATCGGCGCTAAAATGCACGGCCAGCCCGGAACACTCGAAAACGGTGTTTTTGCAATTAAAGATTATGCAACAAAAACTTTAAATATTGACGATCTTTCAATTATCGAAGGGTCAGGCATTTCAAGAAATAACAGCATATCTGCAAAAAGCTTTTTAAAAATACTCGCCGAATTTAAACCTTACATGCACCTGATGAAGCATAAAGGAAATGAATATTTCAAAACCGGCACACTTAAAGATGTGAGCACCAGATCCGGGTATATCAAAGGCCCGAAAGGCCGCTTATTTACTTTCGTAATATTGACTAATTCCAAAGGGAAATCCGCAGAAAAAATATCAAAAAGATTACGTTCTCTGTTGGACGGGTAAGCTTTATGAACGCATTCATGATTCGCCTTCCCCCGAAACCTGCTTTAATGGGTGACCACAATTGCCCCGTAGTCTGTTGAAGTCAATTGTTGCAAATATTTAATTGCCATTATTATTTATCTCCTTTCCCTTTCAGATATTCAAACTGACATATGCTACTAATTCTTTCATCCCAGATGAAGAGAAGGTCAAAGCCTGGTTGCCATCCAAACTTGTAAACCTTACCTTCGTAAAGCATGATGTCAGAACCTTTACTTGCATTCAGATGCAGCAATGCAGATTCATACTGCCAATCAATTCGTTTTGTTTCAGTATCTATTACACCGTACATGCATATTCCAGGACAGTCTTCTTTCCAGCTTATGCGCACAACTTTTTTCGTTTTGCCACCAAAGATATCAGCTGCAGTAATACTGATATCAAACCTGCCCTCATCAAATGCTTTTTTTACTTCAGGGTTTTTTTGATTCCAATTCCATTTTCGCCCCTTATCAAGAATTATCTCTTCAATTACATCCTTATATTCCTTAAATTCGAGATGTTGCCAATTAAGTTTCTGAAAACGTTTTTCATCCGCAGGAAGCGTCAAACTACAATGTATTTCATCAGGTGTTTCGCAGGTGGTATTTAGTATCTGCTCAAATGCCCTGCATACAGGCGCGGTACCTGTAATAGACCAAAAAGGCTTTCCAACAAACGGTTGTTGGCGCATCCAGCATGTAGGGTGCCACGGGGCATATGTGGTTGTAGTTTTGCCATCAATGTATTTTTCCCACTCTTGGAATTCTTCAATTCGTTCAATATAAAGAGCGGTAAATATATTCTTATAGATTACTTTTTCTATCATTTTGGGTGCTGGCTCACATCTCTCATCTCGACCTTTAATCCATCTTCTCTGGTTTTGCTTAACCTGCTCTTTGTCTTTGCCATGAAGTTTGGAAAGAAGGTGACGGTATTCTTCTGACATTTTTATATCTAATTTGGCTATCTCTGCATGAGAGCAAATAAATTTCTCAACACATGTTTTTGCTTTTCTGCAATCAAAACTCGGATATTCAGCTCCACTCGCTTGTACTACAGTAAAAATAATAACCAATAATATTATAGTCAGAAGTAAATTACAGATGTGTGGGTTGGGATTATATCTTGAACTGTGTATTATGCTTTTCATATTCTTAATTTCCTTTTCTGTTAACTCTGAATTGTGAGCTATATTGGGAAATATTTAATCAATGATTGTTGACCAGATAACTATTAAGGCGGATATGTTCAATTCTCCTTATAAGACATATATATATGGTCCAAATTATTTTATGGACTGCACACTTTGCGATTTGGCCCCACTTGCCTGATTGATTGCCGGTAACCAAGATCCGCATTTACCTTTCGTTTTGTTTCCAGAGCAACATACTTCTGCATATTTGCACCAACTCTAAGAAACAGATTTGTTGTACGTTGTTTAAACTTCTCCGGAAGTGCTTCCTCAACCCAAGCGCCATTTCGGTAAATATACTTTGAATAAACTTCACAAACTCCATTAATAGCCACAATTGCATATACAATAGGATTACCTGATTCCAGATCAAGGATTAAAGGTTTTTCTGGATATGTACCGGGAGATATTTTTGTACTTCGCCACTCAATCATTTCCCCTGGTTTATCCGGGTGGATAAATCTAATGCGATATTCCTTGGGTTTAGTGCCGCTACGGTTATGTGCCCACTCACCACCACCACCTTCACTCAACCTTTCCCGTTCAACAACTATGATCCGGTCATCACTCAACTGCACTTCTTCCTTCCATTTTTCCGAACAGCCAACGCCAAAAAAAAATACTATAATTATAATGAGCAAAATAAATACTCTCCTGGGTGAATTAAAGTCATATCTTGTACTTTTAAATATGCTTTTCATATTCTATTTTCCCTTTACTGTTTACTTTGATTTGTGAGCTATATTTGAAAATATTGAATCAATGATTGTCGAGCAAATAACTTTTAAGGCAGGAATATTTGTTATCCGTATTCATGATACGCTTTCCCCCGACCCCTGATCCCTGATCCCTGGAAACTGATGAAGAAAAGAATGATACGAAACCAATATAACTATATAAAATTAAAACTGTTGATATATATACATTTTTATATTTATTGTCAAAAATATGTTTATGAATTAATAATTGCTCAAATTATAATAGCCTGCTTCCCTTTGCACTTATATTATATATATGTATCTATAATTATTTTTCTAATTACTTGACCTGACATAGTAATTCTGATAAAAGCGCCCAATAGATCTATCTAAAAAACTTGATGAAAAAATGAACGTTTTGTCCTGAGAAACGCCAAATTGTGGAGACTTGAATGAAGGATAAATACAGTACCGCTATTAGCATCAAGGACTATATCGATAATCTTCAAACATATAACGGCCTGCTTGACACAGATGGAACACTTCTGATGGCCAACCGGGCAGCAATCGAAACATCCGGTTCATCTTATGACAATGTCATAGGAAAATATTTCCCTGATTCCTACTGGTGGTCTTATGATCCTCTTGCTAAAAAATGGGTTGAAGATGCTATTGAAAAGGCGAAAAAAGGCGAAACAGTCATCTCCGAAAGGTCTGTACGTTTTGGTTCTCACAATTTTATTTTTCAGTTAAGCTTTCGGCCTGTCTTTGATTATGATGGAAAGAAAGTTGAATATCTAGTAGCCGAAGGGCAGGATTTAACTCACATTAAAAAAACGGAAAATGAGCTTAACAAATCGTATAAGCTGATAAACTCTGTGTCGTATTTTACCGGAATTATCGATACTGACGGAAAACTTCAGATAGTAAATACAAAAATATTAGATTACTTCAAATGTTCAAAAGAAGACGTAATTGGCCTGCCTTTCTGGGAATGCAGCTGGTTTACTGCCTCATCAGTGTCTGTAAAAAAAATAAAAAAAGCTTTAAATACAGCCCTTCAGGGTAAGACAATCCAAGCAGAAGTAAAAGTTACTACAAGTGATAATCTGAAAGCTACGGCGCAGTTTATTTTTACTCCGTTAAGTGATAATTCCGGTGCAAAAATAGGGGTCTCATTTGAAGGTATGATAATACCCGAAAGCAAGGCAAAAGATGACCTGCTCTTAAATTCTGAAACAATGTATCTTGATCTTGTGACTCATATGAATGAGGGCCTTGTTATTACCAATGAGAAAAATAAATTTATTTTTATAAACCCTAAATTTTGTAAAATGCTGGAATATACTCTGGAAGAACTTATGAGTATGAGAGACAAAGATATACTGGATGACAAAAATTATAAGCTATATATTAAAGAAGCAAATCATCGGCGGACTAAAGGAAAAGTTGCACGATATGAACTCACATTTCTCACAAAAAACGGGCAAAAACGTCACTGCCTTTTATCTGCATTCCCTATTATTGAAAACGGCTTGTACAAAGGAAGTAATATCACTGTAACTGATCTGACAGAGCTTAAGGAGAAAGAAGAAGCTCTGCAAAACTCTGAAATGATGTACCGCGACCTTGTAACATCAATGAATGAAGGATTAGCTATTACCGATGAAAAAGGTTGCTGCACTTATGTTAATCCAAAACTATGTGAGATGACGGGATTTAGTGAAGATGAACTTTCTTCCATAAAAATAAATGACAGATTGGATATGCAAAGCCGTCTTTCACTTAGGAAAAAATGGGGAAAGCTGGTCACTGGTGAATCTTCAAAGCATGAAATTACAATCATTACTAAATCGGATAAAAAACTACCGGCGCTTATATCTGTATCACCTGTTATATTGAATGGAGAATTTAAAGGAACCAGAGCAGTTATTACGGATATTAAAGAAATTAAAGAAATGGAACAAAAATTGTTGCAGGCTCAGAAGATGGAGGCCATAGGAGTGCTTGCCGGAGGTTTGGCGCATGATTTTAATAATATTCTCCAAACTATTTCAGGATACACTCAAATTCTCCTTCTTAATAAAAAATCCGATAATCAAGAATTTAAAGATTTGAAAGCTATTGAAGAAGTAACCCAAAAAGCAAGTTCTCTTACAAAGCAGCTTTTGATTTTCGCTCGCAAAAACGAAAGCCACCTTAAAGCAATAGATCTTAATAATGAAGTAAATAAAATTTCTGATATTCTATCAAGAACAATTCCTAAAATGATAAATATAGAAGTTTCCCTGGCAGAAAAACTTAAGCCTATCAATGCTGATCCGGTTCAGATCGAGCAAATTATTATAAATATAGGATTGAATGCAGCACATGCTATGCCTGATGGCGGCAAGCTTATGATTGAAACCAGAAACATAAGCTCGAATGAAATATGCATTTGTACAGTTTTGGAATCAGATCAGAAAGAATATGTTGCCCTGAGTATATCTGACAACGGCATTGGCATGAACGGGGAAACACAGAAACATATATTTGAACCATTTTTTACAACCAAGGGACCCAAATATGGAACCGGCCTTGGCCTGGCAATGGTTTATGGTCTTGTCGAAAACCATAAAGGCCATATTAAATGCTACAGCACCCCGGGTTATGGAACAGTTTTTACAATATATTTTCCTGCGATAAAGAGTGTACCCTTTGAGCAGCATATTATAAAATTTGAAGAAAAAGTAATACACTCTGATAATGAAACTATTTTGCTGGTTGACGATGAAGAACCTTTGCGAAGGCTCGGCAATGAGCTGCTTAAAAGGCAGGGCTTTTCTGTCTATTTAGCTGAAAGCGGAGAAAAAGCATTAGAAATATATAAAGAAAAAAAAGAAAGCATTGATCTTGTCATTCTTGATATCAGCATGCCGGGGATGGGTGGATATCTGTGTTTTGAAGAACTTAAAAAAATAGATCCTGATATTAAAGTTATCATAGTGACCGGCTATTCTGATGATGGGAAAGTAAAAGAAATAATAAAGTCGGGGGCAGCAGGATTTGTAGGAAAACCCTATCGATTAACAAATATATTAAATAAAATTCGAGAAATTATAGATGGTAAAACAGATAAACAATAAAACTAACATGTTATATTGAAGGCTCTGTACCGGATAAAAGCCTTTTGATATTGTCTTTGTGCCGATAAAAAATAAATAAGGAAATAATTACAGCGCAACCTGTCAGTAAAAAAGAATGCCCTTCAAACCATATTGCAAACGGAAGAACCATAGAAGCTGATAAAGAGGCCGCAGCAACACGCCTGTAAAAAATCACAATAAATATAAATACTGTAATAGCAATAAGCAAAGCAACCGGAGATGTTATCAGAAAACATCCGGCAGCAGTAGCTACACCCTTTCCCCCGTCTTTGAATTTCAGATAAATAGGATAAAGATGTCCCAAAAAAGAGGCTATAATCACAATAGATATATAAAGCTCAGCATATGAGCCTTCATATTCTAAAACGCAGCAAGCAAGATATACAGGAAATGCCCCCTTCAGCAGATCTCCGGCAAGAGTCAAAACTCCGAGTGTTTTTCCCGAAACCCTCATTACATTTGTTGCACCAATGTTGCCGCTGCCTTTTGTACGTATATCCACTGAGGAAAACTTGTTTGCAAGAATTAACCCGAAAGGAATGGAACCGAGCATATAAGCTCCTATGATAAGCCCTGCAAGTTTTAAAATATAAACGGTGTCCATTACTTTCATCTAAATGAAAAATCACAAAAAAACAATGGTAAAGCTTGTTCCGCTTTCCTTTTACCTAATATATAATGCTTGAAGAAATTTGGGAACAAAAATGACACTACTTCCTTATTTACGAATAGGTATCAAAAAATCAAAGTATATAACACCATATAGGTATTGCCAATATATTAGAGCCAGTTTCAAAACGCCCCATTTTGGCCGATCTTAAGCGTTGGGCTCAGATTTCAATCCTCGAAATACTCAATGTATTCCTGTGGTTGAAATTTTCCACCGCCTTGAGCTTGACCAAACTGAAACGTTTTGAAAGTGGCTCATTATTCAAACGTTTCCCAAAAGGGGGGTATATGTTTATTGACGCAATGTATATATTCATGGTATACACAACGCATGGTTAAACCGACAAAAATATTATCTTATTGCATAGGTTTTGAATGGAACCAAGGGAATATTACCAAGAATTGGGAAAGGCATGATGTTTCAACAGGGGAGTGCGAACAGATCTTTTTTAATAAACCAATCATCGTAAAACGCGACAAAGATCATTCTATGCTTGAAAATTACTATTACGCCCTCGGTCGTACCAATATGAACCGTTTGCTTTTCGCCGTATTCACAGTTCGAGATGAAAAAATCAGAATTATTTCCGCACGGGATATGACCAAAGCGGAAATAGAAAGGTATCTAAAATGAAAAGGAAAATACCTAAATTTAATAGTGAAGCTGAAGAACGCCTTTTTTGGCAAAATAACGATTCGGCAGAATATATTGACTGGTCTGATGCGGAGGAAGCCATTTTTTCCCGGCTTAAACCTTCAACTAAAACGATATCGATCCGCCTTCCTGAATCAATGATTGAAGAATTGAAATTACTAGCTAATAAACGGGATGTTCCCTACCAGTCTCTTTTAAAGATCTTTCTTTCTGAGCGAATTGATTCTGAATTGCATCATTAATAATTTACAAATGCACAAACCTTGGCTTTCAGTGGAACAGTTGGGAAGCGCGGCCCCTGAAGCCGCCGTCAGTCATAAGGAAAACCCCGAATGAAGAATCCAGACAGAGCAACAGTATCCCGACTTATTGATCTTCCAAATATAGGAAAAGCGATAGCGAATGATCTCCAGTTGATTGGCATTGATCATCCAGGGAAATTAATCGGTAAAGACCCATATAACCTATACAAAAAATTATGCACAGTATCGGGCAATTTGCATGATCCCTGTGTTATTGATGTGTTTATATCGGCTGTTCGCTTCATGGAAGGTGGGAATCCCCTTCCCTGGTGGTCGTTTACCAATGAACGAAAAATATATATTGGAAAAAACCAAAAAAGAGCAAGAAAATAAACGTGGGAAAACATAATGTTTGAACAGACTTTTAAAAATATTGACGATACCCTCTGGAAAGATGCCGGGTGCAGTAGTGAGTTAGATTATGTGGAGCAGACCTCCTGGGTGTTGTTTCTGAAATATCTGGATGATTTAGAAAAAGACAAAGCTACAGCAGCCGAACTGACAGGAAAGACATACACCAATATTATTGCTCCCGAATTTCAATGGACAAAATGGGCAGCTCCAAAACTGGAAAATGGCAAAATTGACCACAACGCTTTAACCGGCGATGACCTTGTGGACTTTGTAAACGGTAAACTTTTCCCCTATCTGAAAAAAATTAAAACCAATGCGGAACATGCAGATACCATTGAATACAAAATTGGTGAGATATTCAGTGAACTGAAAAACAGAATTCAAAGCGGTTATAATCTCCGTGAGGTGGTAAACCTTGTTGACGAACTTCGTTTCAGGACTCACAAGGAAAAGCATGAGATGAGCCATCTGTATGAAGCGAAAATTAAAAATATGGGAAATGCCGGGCGTAATGGTGGCGAATATTACACACCCCGTCCGCTGATTAAAACCATTGTTAAAGTGGTTGCTCCCGAAATTGGTAATACAATTTATGATGGTGCGGTTGGTTCGGCGGGTTTCCTGTGTGAAGCCTTTGAGTATTTAAAAACCCGTAGGGGCGACCTTCATGGTCGCCAAAATCTTTCTACAAAAGATTTTGAGACATTGCAGAAAAAAACCTTTTACGGCAAAGAGAAAAAATCCTTGGCTTACATTATTGGCATTATGAATATGATATTGCACGGGGTTGAAGCTCCCAATATTATCCATACCAATACCCTTGCCGAAAACCTTGCCGACATACAGGAAAAAGATCGCTTTGATGTGATTCTGGCAAATCCCCCTTTTGGTGGAAAAGAGAGAGCCGAAGTACAGCAAAACTTTCCCATAAAAACAGGCGAAACTGCTTCTCTGTTTTTGCAGCACTTTATTAAAATGTTAAAAGCTGGCGGAAAAGCCGGTGTAGTAATTAAAAACACCTTTTTAAGCAATACTGATAATGCCTCTATTGCTCTGCGCAAAGAATTATTAAGCAGCTGTAACCTGCATACGGTGTTGGATTTACCGGGTGGAACATTCACAGGTGCAGGAGTTAAAACAGTTGTACTCTTTTTTGAAAAAGGAAGCTCCACTAAAAAAACATGGTTTTACCAGCTGAACCTGGATAGGAATCTTGGTAAAACAAATGCTCTAAATGAAAAAGATTTAGCTGAATTTGTAGAACTGCAAAAAAGATGGGCAGACACACAGGTCGGCCCCGACAGTGAAAACTCCTGGACTGTAAATATAAAAGATATTGACCAAACCACCTTTGACCTTTCTGCTAAAAATCCAAATACACCTGAAGAAGCACCTTTACGAAAGCCGGAAGAGATTTTGAAAGAAATGAAGGCGTTGGATAAAGAGAGCGCAAAATTAATGGATAAATTACAATTGATAATTGAAAATTAGGAGAATAATGGATAAATCGAATAAGATTCAATTATTCCAAAAACAAGCTGTAAGAACTCTGTGGGATGAGGAAAAAGAGCTTTGGTATTTTTCAATTGTTGACGTTGTTGCTATTTTAACGGAACAAAATAATTATCAGACAGCAAGAAAGTATTGGAATAAGCTCAAAGAGCGGTTAAAAAAAGAAGGAAATGAAACGGTGACAAATTGTCACCAGTTGAAAATACAAGCTGCCGATGGCAAAATGCGACTAACCGATGTTGCCGATACAGAACAACTTTTACGCCTCATTCAATCGATTCCATCTCCAAAAGCTGAACCGTTTAAGTTATGGTTGGCAAGAGTGGGCTACCAACGAATTGAAGAAACCGAAGATCCCGAACTGGCTTTTGACCGTGCTATGGAAACATATCTGAAAAAGGGATACTCCAAAGAATGGATTAACCAACGGTTAAAAAGTATTGAAGTGAGAAAAGAACTCACTGATGAGTGGCAGGAACGGGGGATGAAAAAAAATGAGGATTATGCCATTTTAACCAATGAAATAACCAAAGCATGGGCTGATAGAACTGTAAAGGATTATAAAAAGCTTAAAGGGCTGAAAAAAGAAAATTTGCGCGACAACATGACCAATTTAGAGCTGGTTCTAAACATGCTTGCCGAAGCCTCCACCACAGAAATCTCCAAAGAAAAGAAACCCAAAGGTTTGGAAGAAAATAAAGATATTGCCAGAAAAGGTGGCACAGCCGCTAAAAAAGCGCGATTGGAAATTGAAAAGCAGACTGGAAAACCAATTGTGACAGGGAAGAATGAAAAATGGAGAATTGAAAATTGAAAATTCTCAATTACCTGATGGCTGGGAAATAAAGAAGTTGGGGGAGGTTTGCGAAATAAAACCACCAAAGAAAGAGGCAAAGGCTAAATTAAGAGGTACTGACTTAGTTACTTTTTTGCCAATGGAAGACTTAGGCGTTTTAAATAAAGAAATCGTTGGCGTTAAAGAAAGACAGTTAAAAGATGTAGCAGGCAGTTATACTTACTTTGCTGATAACGATGTTTTGTTAGCAAAGATTACACCTTGTTTTGAAAATGGGAAAATCGGTATTGCGAGAAACCTGATTAATGGAATTGGATTTGGTTCAAGTGAATATATAGTTTTTCGTTCTAAGGGCGAAATAATTCAGGATTATTTATATTATTTTTTATCAAGAGAAGCTTTCAGAGATGAGGGCAAAAAACTTATGACTGGTGCTGTTGGTCATAAAAGAGTTTCAAAAGAATTTATTGAAAATTATCTATTACCATTCCCAAAATCACTCCCCGAGCAAAAACGCATAGTAGCCATTTTGGACAAAGCCTTTGCCGCCATAGCCAAAGCAAAAGCCAATGCCGAACAAAACCTTAAAAACGCCAAAGAACTTTTTGAGAGTTATTTGCAAGGGGTGTTTGAGAATAAAGGTGAGGGTTGGGAAGAGAAAAGAATACAAGATATCACTAAAGTTGTTAATGGATATGCTTTTGCGAGTAAAGATTTCAATGCCGCAAATTCGATCAAATCAATAAAAATAACAAATGTTGGTGTAAAGGAATTTGTTGAAGAAAATAATAATTATCTACCCGAGAGATATAGAAATGCTTTTCAAGATTATCAAGTTAGAGAAGGAAATATAGTAATTGCTTTAACAAGAACAATTATTGCGGCCGGTTTAAAAGTTGCTATTGTTCCTGAAAGTTATGATGGAGCATTAATCAATCAACGAGTTGCAGCATTAGTTCCAAATGAAAAATTGATAAATCAAAGATATTTATACAATTTTCTAATAACTGACGGCGTAGCAAAATATGTACTGGCGAATGTTAATACATTAATGCAGCCAAATCTTTCAATCAATGATTTGAAAAATTTGATTGTTCCTTGTCCTTCGTTAAAAGAACAAAAAACCATCGTCAAAAAAATAGATGCCCTTTCAGCCGAAACAAAAAAACTGGAAGCCATCTATCAGCAAAAAACAGAAGACCTGGAAGAGTTGAAAAAATCCATATTGCAAAAAGCATTCAATGGTGAATTGTAGATAAATGGCAAAATACAATCCTGATATTCATTTAAACGAATATAAAAAAATGCCCAATCATTTTCATGGAATTGTGGAAAATACGCCGATAATGGACATTGTGGAAACGGGTGTTTGTGGTGACGATGAAAAGGGCACCCACGTAGGGGCGGATTCCATATCCGCCCAAATATCCGCCCATTTATCCGCCCAAATATCCGCCCAAATATCCGCCCAAATATCAATTCAAAACGGGGTACGCGTGGATTATACACGACGGGAATGGATTGGGGAAATATAATCATGGTATACAACCCAAAAATCCATAATCGCAAATCGATTCGTTTGAAGGGATACGATTATTCGCATGCAGGATTATATTTTGTAACCATATGTTGTCAAAACAGGGAACATTTATTTGGTAAAATTATCGATGGGAAATTGGCATTAAATAATGCGGGTGTAATGATTGAAAAAATATGGCACGAAATTTCAAATGATTTTCCGAATATTCATTTAAACGAATATATAACGATGCCCAACCATATCCACGGAATAATTGAAATCCCCGTAGGGGCGGATTCCATATCCGCCCATTTATCCACCCCCATATCCACCCAAATATCCGACGATATATCCATTCGGAAAAGGAAAAGGGCAGAAATGGATTCTGCGGCAAAAAGGGCAGAAATGGATTCTGCGGCAAAAAGGGCAGAAATGGATTCTGCCCCTACGGTTGGTACGGGATTATCGCGGGTTGTTCAATCATTTAAACGGCATACCACAATTGAATATATTAATATGGTAAAACAAAATATTTTACCGTCCTTTGATAAACGCATTTGGCAACGAAATTATTGGGAACACATCATTCGTAATGAAAATGAATTTGTTAAAATATCAGAATATATCAGAAATAACCCCATAAACTGGAACAGAGACAAATTAAATGGTGGCGAGGGGAATTTTGTTATGGAACCAATAACACCCTATAATGAAGAAAATTGGATGGTGTAAATTTTGAACGAAGCCGAAACAAGAGCCGAATTAATAGACCCTAAATTAAAGGCCTGTGGTTGGGGCGTGGTAGAGGGTTCTAAAATCCTTCGTGAACGAAATGTCTGTAAAATAACAGAGGGTAGAATACAGGCGGGGGGTGGCAGGAAAAAACCACTTATTGCCGATTATATTCTGGTGTACAAAGGCATTAAGCTGGCTGTTGTTGAAGCTAAAAGCGATGAACTTGAAGTGGGCGAAGGTGTGGCACAGGCAAAGCTTTACGCCGAGAAACTTAATTTAGAAACTACTTACTCCACCAATGGAAAAGAGATTTATCAAATCTGTATGAAAACGGGTTCAGAGGGTTTGGTTGCTGATTTTCTTTCGCCCCAAGAACTTTGGGATAAAACCTATTCTGATCAAAACGACTGGCGGGATAAATTTGCAAATATTGCCTTTGAAGATAAAAGCGGAACCTGGCGATTACGCTACTATCAGGAAATTGCGATAAAAAATACACTCGAAGCAGTAGCGCAAAATAAAGACAGAATTTTATTAACCCTTGCCACAGGAACAGGAAAAACGGCCATTGCTTTTCAAATAGCCTGGAAACTGTTTCAAACCCGTTGGAATTTAAATCGTGCCGGCAAAAGAAGACCAAGAATACTGTTTTTAGCCGACCGTAATTTTCTAGCTGACCAGGCATTTAACGCATTTTCAGCATTTCCGGAAGATGCAATGGTTCGCATAAGGCCCAATGATATTAAGAAAAAAGGAAAAGTGCCAACCAACGGCAGTATCTTTTTTACCATTTTTCAATCCTTTATGACCAATAATACAGCAAATAAAAAGGATGAAGAACAAGTCAAAATGCTGATGGCTGCTGAGACCCAGGCAGTGTATAAATCGGCAAACTATAATTTTGGTCAGTACCCAAAAGACTATTTTGATTTTATTGTAATTGACGAATGCCACCGTGGCGGAGCCAATGACGAAGGAAACTGGAGAGGAATTCTAGAGTACTTTTCACCAGCCGTACAATTGGGGCTTACGGCCACGCCCAAACGAAAAGATAACGTTAATACTTATAAATATTTTGGGGAACCTGTTTATATCTATTCGCTCAAAGAAGGTATTAACGATGGTTTCCTTACACCTTTCAAGGTAAAACGCATCAAAACAACACTTGACGATTATATATACACCAGTGATGACGATATTATTGAAGGAAAAATTGAAGAAGGAAAAATATACGAAGAACCCGACTTTAATAAAATTATTGAAATCAAAGAGCGGGAGGCGAAGCGTGTTCAGATTTATATGGACGAAGCCAATCAGAACGAAAAAACCATTATTTTCTGTGCCACACAAATTCACGCCGCCGCAGTTCGTGAGTTGGTAAATCAGTACAAAAAAAGTAAAGACCCGAATTATTGTGTTCGTGTAACTGCAAACGATGGTGAAAGAGGCGAACAGTTTTTGCGGGAATTTCAAGATAATGAAAAAACAATTCCAACGGTATTAACCACTTCCCAAAAACTATCAACAGGTGTTGATGCACGAAATATTCGCAACATTGTTTTAATGCGACCCATCAATCAAATGATTGAGTTTAAGCAAATCGTTGGCAGGGGAACACGTTTATTTGATGGGAAAGAATTTTTCACCATTTATGATTTTGTAGATGCTTTCCATCACTTTGCTGACCCTGAATGGGATGGAGAACCAGAGGAAGAAGATGCTTGTCCTGATTGCGGAGAAACGCCTTGTGTTTGCGAAAAGATACCGCCTAAATCTTGCAAAGTTTGCGGTCAACGCCCTTGTATCTGCGAAAAAGGACCACCAAAGCCCTGTGAAAAATGCGGACAAAGACCCTGTATCTGCATAAAGAAAGTTAAAATAAAGCTAAGAGATGGAAAAGAGCGTGAAATACAACATATGATCGCTACTTCTTTTTGGAATGCTGACGGTAAACCAATATCGTCAGAAGAATTTTTAAATAATCTGTTTGGCGAACTCCCTAACTTTTTTAAAAACGAAGAAGAACTGCGAATTTTATGGAGTAATCCAATAACACGGAAGACCTTACTTGAGAAATTGGACGAAGCAGGTTTTGGAAAAGAAGAATTAAAAACACTACAAAAACTAATTGATGCAGAGAAAAGCGATTTATACGATGTTTTGGAATATGTGTTTAACAGCGACATAAAACCGATAACAAGAGAAGAACGGGTAACAAGAGCCGAAGCAACAATTTTTGCTTTACTCAACGACAAACAAAAAGAATTCATAGAATTCGTATTGAGTAAATATATAGAAACAGGAGTTGAAGAACTCGACCAGGAAAAACTGCCAATCTTACTGACAAATAAATATCAATCGTTGGAAGATGCCAAAGAAATATTGGGAGATGTGGCAAATATCAGTTCACTATTTATAGACTTTCAGAAATATCTATATCTACAAAAAGCGGCATAAATTAAGGAAAATTCTGTTGCACAATCAAACGTCTCTTCTTAAAATCCCTAATGTTCGATTGTTTATTATGTTCCGGATCATGTTCAATGCCCGCTTTTATTATCCTGTTTTTGCAATTTTATTTCTGGATTTCGGATTAACCCTTGAACAGTTTGCACTGCTCAATGTGGCCTGGGCATTAAGCATTGTGCTTTTAGAAGTTCCTTCAGGTGCTTTGGCGGATATTATCGGACGCCGTAATCTGGTGGTATCTGCTGCGGTTATCATGGTTGTTGAAATATCACTGCTTTGTTTTGCTCCACGGGGAAATATTACGCTTCTGTTTTTCATATTTTTGGTCAACCGGATATTAAGCGGTTCAGCGGAGGCTTGTGCAAGCGGGGCTGATGAAGCCATCGCCTATGATACATTGAAAAAACTGGATCGCGCTGCTGAATGGCCGAAAGTCTTAGAAATTCAGATGCGCTACGGTGCCATGGTACGGATGGGGGTTATGATCCTCGGGGCTTTGGTTTACGATCCGGATTTAATGCAAAAGATTGTGGACTTTGCAGGCCTGCAGATTCAGATAAATCAAGGTATTACCATGCGTTTTCCGCTGTATTTGACGCTTGCAATGGCTTTAGGGACGCTTGCGGTTTCACTGAAAATGCGGGAATCAGACAGCATTGAAACCGATAGGCGAATTGACGTGGCAAAAGCGGGCAAACCGATTAGGCAAGCCTTTAAATTAACGCTGAAAGCAGGCCAATGGATATTGCAAACGCCGTTTGTTATGATGATAATTCTGGCCGGGTTGTTCTTTGATCACTGGATCAGAGTACTCATCACTTTAAATAGCGAGTATTACCGGCTTATTAATCTGCCTGAGGCGTCCTTTGGATTGATTGCCGCCTTACTCGCTTTTTTCGGACTTTTTATCCCGAAAATAGCCCGGAAAATGGGACAGACATATACCCCTCTTTCCAATGTGTATATAATGAGTATTCTCAGTATTGCAGGCTTAGCAGGCATGTTGTTGATGATCCCATATTACGGATTGATTCCGGCAATACTTCTTTTTTGCATCATGTATGTTAATACTTATTTGCAAAGTTATTATCTTAATCCTTTGACCGCATCGGAACAACGGGCAACAGTACTTAGTTTTAAGGGTTTGTCTTTCAATTTGGCTTACGGCGTTATGGGGTTGCTATATGCTGGTTTCCTGGCTCATTTACGCGAACAGACCTCAAATATCCTACCCGGATTATCCGGGCCTGAACTTGAAGATTTTGTTTTTGTTAAATCTTTGTTGGGATTCCCATTCTACTTTATAGTTGCCCTTGCAGGATTGTTCTGGTTTGGATGGAGAAAATTAAAAAACAATAAGGAATATAAAAAAGTTCAAGGATTAGAGAACATGAAGAAAATGTACCATGAAGAAAAAGAAAATTAATCTCACGGAGATACCTCAATGATGACGATCTTAGGTAATCTGGTGCACGAAGTCTGGAACATCGTTGCCATAGGACTTGGGCTATTTCTCTCTGTGCTGGCAACCGGGCACGCAGTCCTCAGCAAGCGTGATTCACGCGCCGCCATCGCATGGGTTGGTTTCATTTGGTTGGTACCAATGGCTGGGGCTGTCATGTACTTTGTCTTCGGAGTCAATCGCATTCGCCATAAGGCTGCCTTACTGAGAAGAAACCTTGAGCGGCACCAGGCACAATATGCGCAACCGGAATGCCTGCCTGAAGAGCTGCAGAGTCATCTGCCGGATCACGGGGGAAATCTCAAGCTATTGGCCCGTGTTGTCGGTAGTGTGACAGAGCAACCTTTGCTGCCGGGAAATCAGATAGATCCTTTGGTGAACGGAGACGAAGCTTATCCGGCCATGCTGGAAGCGATCCGACAAGCAAATCATACAATCTCTTTCACAAGTTATATTTTCGATCGGGACGAAGTCGGAAAGGTCTTTGCGCATGAGCTTGGCGAAGCTGTGCGCCGGGGAGTACAAGTTCGTGTACTGATTGATGCAACCGGAACCCGGTATTCATTTCCCACTATTCTTCGCAGTCTGAAACGAGAAGGGGTAAAGTATGCACGGTTTATCCCTCTGTTTCCTTTGCGGCACCTGATGTCAATGAACATGCGCACACACAGAAAGATTTTGGTGACTGATGGACGTGTTGGGTTTACCGGCGGTATGAATATCCGGGTGGGACACTGCATTCAACGCCAACCGCCAAACCCGGTACAAGACATCCATTTTCGTGTAAAAGGTCCTGTGGTAACACAACTGCAAGAGGTATTTGCCGATGATTGGCTGTTCACAACCGGCGAATTTCTGCGTGGCAATTCATGGTTTCCCAAAAACGAAAGCGAAGGGCGGATGTTGGCCCGGGGTGTGATTGATGGCCCGGATGAGAACTTCGAGAAGCTGCTTTGGACGCTTTTAGGAGCGATTTCGATTGCCCACCATTCCATTCGTATCATGACTCCTTATTTTCTGCCCGACCCTGCTCTGATCTCCGCCCTGAATCTGGCATCAATGCGGGGAGTACATGTTGATATTATTTTGCCTTCAAAGATAAATCTGCCCTTCATTCTAAGCGCCTCCCGGGCCATGTGGTCGCAAGTACTCCAATATGGATGCCGGATATGGCTGACCCAGCCTCCATTCGATCATTCCAAACTTGTTCTGGTGGATGGCTGCTGGATACTGCTTGGGTCGGCCAACTGGGATGCAAGAAGTCTGCGTCTCAATTTCGAATTTAATCTGGAATGTTACGATGTCGAACTTGCACGACAGCTTGATATGCAGATCGAAGCAAAGCGGAAATGCGCCCGTCCTGTGACGCTGGAGGAGGTCAATAGCCGGTCGCTGCCGACGCGTCTGCGTGACGGCATAGCGCGATTGTTTACACCTTACCTGTAGACCCTGAGTGTATTGATAATACACGCTAAAAGTTCTGTGTATTAACCAGGCAGGTTGGTGTAAAGTATGGGTTATCCGCACTACCGGAATTGTAGTTTGGGGGGGCTTATAACTTGCTCAGATCATCGAGTATTGCCTTATATGCTTCTTTACTTATACCGGCCTGAGGCAAACTTGCTATCAGGTCCAATGACATGGTATACCCCATTTTCAGCATTGGATTAGTCGTGCTTCCCGGAATATGTTTCTCCAGGATTGCTTTACCTTCTTCATTTTCCAACACTTCCTTTAAAGTTGAGTCACCTGAAAATCCCATGTAGATCCTCCTTTTTATCAAGTATAGTTAATAACGTTTCAAACGGAATAGATTTATAGCAATTGCTATAACCAATTCGTCATACATTTTATGCTATAGGATTTATGTGTGGTCAAAGCGGGAAAACTGCATGCTAAACGTTCCCCTGCCTTGAGTTGCCGATCTTATTGAAGTAGAATAACCAAACATACGCGAAAGAGGAACAGTTGCTTTTAACACATGTATTCCCGATCTTGCGCTGATAGATTCAATTTTTCCACCCCGTGAATTCAAATCGCCTATTATATCACCCATGAAAGCTTCAGGAACAAATATCTCGGTATCCATGATTGGTTCAAGCAGAAATGGTTCGCTTTTAGCAAGAGCATCTTTGCAGGCCATTGCAGCACTTACCTTAAAAGATATCTCGCTTCCAAGTGATTCCTTAAAAGATCCCCCGGTAACAACAGCTTTAACATCTACAACAGGGTATCCCATGATTGTGCCGCTATCAAATGCTTCAAACACACCTTTTTCAATAAAGGGTATAAATGCTTCAGGAATAGAAGAGGCATCTTTCATATCAACTTCAAATATATTGCCGCTTCCCCGGCTGAGAGGTTTAAGAATCAAATTCACTTCTCCGAAATGATGCTGTCCCGCAATTTCCCTGTCAAAAATGGCAGAGCCTTCAGATTCAGCCGCTATGGTTTCTCTATACATAACCTGAGGCTTACCAACATTGACACCTGTGTTATATTCTCTCATCATACGGCTGATTATTATCTCAAGATGAAGCTCTCCCATACCGGATAAAATTGTTTGCCCCGTATCTTCATCTTTGCGAACTCTCAATGTCGGATCTTCATCTGCAAACTTTGTTAAAACCTCATCTAGTTTTTCCTGATCAGCATGAGTTTTCGGTTCAATAGCTATAGATATGACAGGTTCATAAAATTCAATATTTTCCAGCAGGACAGGATAATTGGAAGAACAAAGAGTTTCTCCGGTTGAAGATGTTTTGAGGCCGACTACCCCTACAATGCTTCCGGCGCCTGCTTCTTCGATGCGGTCTCTTTTCCCGGCATGCATTTTTAATATGCGGGAAAGTTTTTCCTTTATATTACGCGAAGGGTTATATACCTCTGCCCCCGTTTTTAAAGTTCCGCTGTAAACTCTTACAAATGTAACCTTGCGCCCTTCCATTAAAGATACTTTAAATATCAATGCAGCTAGCGGACCATTATCCTTGGCTTCAAATAACAAAGTTTCCCCGGTTTCAGGGTGAATTCCTTGTACAGAAGCAACTTCAAGAGGACTGGGAAGATAATTTACGATTGCGTCCAGAAGAGGTTGTATGCCCTTGTTTCTCAATGCCGACCCGCAAAGGACAGGAACTATTTTAAGATTAACAGTTGCTTTTCTTATGGAAGAAATGAGCAATTCTTCTGATATAGGAGTTTCGGATAAATAGGCTTCCATAATCTCATCGTCAACTTCAGAAAGGGTTTCTATAAGTTTTTCCCTGAATTCCAAAGCATTTTCAAGAAGATCGGCAGAGATGTCATTTTTAGAAAATGTAGCGCCAAGAGATTCGTTATCCCACATTATCTGCTTCATACCGACAAGATCTATTACTCCGGCAAAATCTCCTTCAGATCCGACAGGAATTTGAAGAATAAGCGTATTTGCATGGAGCCTTTCTTTCATCATATCTATCGTTCCCAGATAATCGGCACCGATTCTGTCCAGCTTATTAATAAAAGCAATTTTGGGAACTTTATATTTATCAGCCTGACGCCATACGGTTTCAGATTGCGGTTCAACACCTCCTACTGCGCAAAAAACACCAACAGCACCATCAAGCACTCTTAATGATCGCTCAACTTCAATTGTAAAATCAACATGCCCGGGAGTATCTATAATCTGTATATCTTTTCCATCCCAAATACATGTGGTAACCGCAGAAGTAATCGTAATGCCGCGTTCCTGCTCATCCTGCATCCAGTCCATTACTGCTTCGCCGTCATGCACTTCTCCTATTTTGTAAGAACGGCCGGTATAATACAGTATTCGCTCAGTCACAGTTGTCTTGCCTGCATCAATATGAGCAATAACTCCGATATTTCTGAATTTGTTTATCTTGTCTTTTTTCATGTCATTAGGCTACTATTTCTTAAAATGCCGCAATTTATATGGGAGATAAGCATGTATGAACCATTATCAAACTTTACGGCTTATTGATCATAAAGCTTATGAAGGTACGATTTTTAAGACAATATACTTATCGTGTCAAGTTTTCTTCGTCTTTTCCGGCACTATTTTCATCGCCTTTAACAGCTTCTTCAACAGATTTATAAATAGCCTTAAATGATTCATTAAAACCTGTGGGAGAAATCCTTCCGGTTTCAATAAACTTTACAACTATTTCCTTTGCCGTTCTTAGTATATGTTCATCCAAAGATCCCATTATATACTCCTTTTAAACTCAGCAACTTATTAATAACACAAAGCTTTTATTAACAACTTTAAATATATATACCAATACCCAAATAATTATAATATGTTGCAATTGCAATAATAGCCGGGGATAACCGTGAAGGATTAACGATGATACGTCATGAGGGCTTGTTCAGTCAACCGATAACCATATTTAAAGGAAAATTTTTTATGAGCTGGGCAATCCCTGTCTTGTAACCATAGCAATCCTCACTCCTGGCCAGGACATCTGTCCGGTCTCAGCCCTTGCGATTGAAATTATAAAATCAGGATTAAAGAGTAACGGTTTTCTTTACACATTCAATTTTGCATGTTTTCAATCTATTCTGCCGTAGCCGCTACGCCTTAGCAGCCTGTGCTATCTGATAGAAAAGTTCAGAATTCCGAAGAAGTGATGGTACTGTCGGAAAACTTTACAATATCCATATTGAACATATATCATAGTTATCATATTAATATAAAACAATATATTGCTATTACACTCTTTCCATACCTCGCAAATTGCCGAAATGACTGTCGGGATTCTTTACAAAATAGCATGAGACAACTAAAATATAAAATGTGATCAATGATTATCGGAAAAACACAATAAAACGTTTAGCAATTATATTGGTTGCTTATATGTATTTCGCAAGGAACCGGCAAGAAACGGTGGAATTGGCATATATTTTGCGGTTACTTTCAAATGACGAGTTGTTACTATTTGCTCTCTAAATAGATAAAAATTTATTTTATAATAATCCAATTATTATTCCTATGATATGCCCACCTTGAAGGAGGAAAAGATGAAAAAACAAGTTTTGGGATTATCGCTTCTGCTTCTGTTTCTGTTCTGTGCACCGGCTCGGGCGACCCATATTCAGTACTTTGATTATGCAGATGTGACCGAAGCTAGCTTCTCCAGTAGTGGTGACACGTGGAGCTGGACTTTTAGCTTAACAGCGGACTCTATGAAATTATGGGATATTGACGATAATATTCAACTAACTGATGGCTCGTACAACCCAGCATATGCTCTCCACTATGTAACCCTGAGAATAAACCCGAATAATTACACAGGTGGTCCTACATCAAACTATATCGATCTGAAAGTGAACGGTATTCAAATCAAAGACTGGGAAAACCCCATTCGGCTCTATGACTGGGGAGTCCCAGGAGGCTCTGTTTCTGATAAATATGGAATTGCTAGTATTGGTAATAATTATGAAATCACAATTGATCTCTATGGATTAGGAGAACTATCAAACTTGGCTACTAATAAGATCCCTTTAAAAATCGACAATGTCAATCTTGAAGGCTGTTTTGATGTCCCGGAACCAGCGACCCTGCTTCTACTTGGACTTGGGCTTGTAGGGTTGGCAGGAGTCAGGAGAAAGTTTCAAAAGTAACAAAACACATTAGAGCCAGTTTCAAAACGCCCCATTTTGGCCGATCTTAAGCGTTTGGCTCAAATTTCAATCCTCGAAATACTTAATGTATTACTGTGGTTGAAATTTTCCCCCGCCTTGAGCTTGACCAAACTGAAACGTTTTGAAAGTGGCTCATTAGTGTATATTTGCACAAAGGCAGGGCCGGATGGCCCTGCCTTTCTTTGTTTTTTTGCGCACCACAAGCCTTAAACAGCTGTTATTATCTCAGGATTAAGCAGGCGGTAGTTCATATTACCGACTCCTGCTGTATGCGCTTTTTCTATATAAGCAAGTTCTTCTACTCTTTTGCCAAGAAGTGTTGCGCCATATGCATCAACGGCAACCTGATCGGTTCCTGCTATCATTGTATTTGTTTGTTTTAAATCGGAAAGTGATCCGCCTGTAGGCCCGTTTGACATCATGGTTGTTGTCCCGTCAAGAATTACAAGAGTAGGTTTAACCATGATGGCAAGCTCTTTTATTATATTGTTTATATCCTGATGAAAAATATTTCTTCTTCCGCCAAGAAGCCCGTACCAGTTTTTCATTGTCATGGATGCACCGCTTCTGTGGTGATCTTTTAACGGGGCTATACCAATAAGCTTATCGGCATTCATAAGCGGTTTATACAAAACAGGCCAGTCTTTAATCAGTTTACCACCTTCAATTGATAAAGGAGCAAAAAAGCTCTTATCAGGAAGTATTATTTTTGCTCCTTTACTTTTTGCGGCATTTTCTATTCCGGTGAGTGAAAAACATGACACAGGGTCATTAATAGGATTGTCCGTAATAACTACAGATACAGCTCCTGCCGCATAACACAATCTTATTATTTCTTTTAAAAGCTCAGGGTTAGTAGTTGCAGAAAGTATGGGAGGAGATGCAAAAGCGGCATTTACTTTTAAAAGTACACGGTCTCCTTTTTTTATAAATGTTTCAATACCGCCTAAAGCTTTTAGGGCAAGATTGATCGTTTTAACCCTGTCGGCCCCTTTTGCAATTGCGATTTTACCGGCTTTCTCCTTAATAGAAAAATCCGGAAGCCCTGTCATAGATTCTGCTTTAACAGATGAAACCAAATTTTTATTGTTATAAAAGAGATATCCGGTAATACAGGATGAAAGGATCAGAAGCCCTGCTTTAGAAGATCTGATTATAAACTCTCTTCTGCTCGTTTCTTTATCCACGTTTTTATCGGGCATGAGAATTTTTCTCCAGATTATTATTTATTACAAACGCAAGGTCTTTTGCATCATTTAAATCTTTTGCCGAATGTATACCGGCAAGAAAAGAACCGTTTGTAAAGATAATTTCATATTCATCCATAATTTCAATTATTGTCAAATCATCCAGTTTAATATCCGGTTTTATGGTTTGGCCGCCAAGAAAAAGCAAAAATCCTGAATAACTTTTAGCAAGATCTTTAGCTTGGGCCTGATCCGCCCTTTTTGAAATAAATGCTTTTATTTTATTATTTTGTATTTTGTAATCTGCAGCAAAAATCATATTCAGCTTATCAAACCCGAAAGCATTTGTTGTTAAAAGCGAAATGCTTTTTGTATCAAGATTATCTGTCGGAAACATGTTGAGTTCGGCAATAGTGTCTTGTTTGCCACCGGTTTTTTTAATAAAATCCTTAGCAAAAGCAACCATAGAATCCATAAGAAACTCTGATGGTTTTGAAGATACAATCTCAACATAATAATTATTCCATATAAAAAAGATAGCATTTTCCGTTTTATATGAGAACTTGCTCACATCAAGATCTAAAGAGGCTTCCCTTCTTTGCATGCTGTAAACTGCAAAAGAATTTATGATGTTTCCCATGTCGTAAATAAATGTTTCAAGCCATAAATCAGGATCATCCGGCTTTTTATATCTTTGGCAGGCCAGGCTTTTAAATCCGGCAGAAAGATATAACTCGGCTTTGCCGTTAATTTTTTCTGAAAGATTTTCTGCGTTAAAAGTTTCAGGAGAAGATAATGGTTCCATATTATTAAAAGATAAGATACTCTTTGTTAATATTTGAGATGAAGGCTGACCGGAAGTTTCATATAAAGTATTGCCGGTAGTAAAATCAGGTGTATCATATCGAAACTGCTCAAAAAATATTAAAGTTGCTATCAATGCAAGAAGCAGGAGAATAGCTATACCTGAATAAGTCTCAAGGGGTTGCGGATAAGCCGATTTTCTCACAGAAGATTTCATTATTTTTCCTCCCGATTATTAACCCCAAAAATAATAATACAAAAATTATTGCTCTGCTATTTCTGTTTGACTAAACAAAGCTTGAAGTTACTTTATCAAATTAATTTAAAAGTATATATAATCTATTGACAGATTTTTCGCAATAAAATAAGCAGTAATATGCAAGCACGCAACAGCCTGCATTTTTCGCTACAGTTTCTCCGGCCATTTATTGCAGGCTGTCTATGATTCTCTGCTGTTTGCAGTGGAGGGCCCCAATAATTATAAAAAAAAGCAGCAGCTTGAAAAAGCATATTGCATAAGGGTACGGAAAAATCAGAAGAATAACCAAAAATAAAAACAATTCAGGTAATAAATAATGACCCCCATTATATCAATAGTTGGCAAAGCTGAATCAGGCAAAACAACACTTATTGAAAGATTGATCCTCGAACTTAAAAAAAGGGGATATAAAATTGGTACTTTAAAACATGCCTTTCACGGTTTTGATATGGATAAAAAAGGAAAAGACAGTCAGCGCCATATTGATGCCGGAGCAGATACTACAATAATTGTTTCAAAAGATCGCATTGTGATAAATAAAAATAATGACGGTGAGTCTCTTGATTTGATAGCAGGCTATATTACCGGTGTGGATATCGTAATAACCGAAGGATTCAAAAAAGATAATAAGCCTAAAATTGAGGTTTTCAGAAAAGCCAGACATGAGGAACCTGCCTGCATTGATGATAATAACCTGTTTGCATTTGTAACAGATGATAAAATAGATATCACTGTGCCAAAATTTTCTCATAAAGATATAAATGGCATAGCTGATCTTATAGAAAATAAGTTTCTATGAATACGGATACCTTAACCCTTTTAAAAAGCTGGTTTACCGGTTATGTGTCGGGCTTCTATAAAGATGACCTGGAATATAACCGCCCCGTTAGTCTTAAAGAACATCATACCAGGCGTGTTTGCAGTAACATAACAATGATAGGCAAAGAACTTGGTCTTGGTTCACAGGACTTGATAATTGCAGAAGTGATTGCATTATTACATGATATCGGAAGGTTCCGGCAGTATGAGATATATCATACTTTCATTGATTCTATTTCTGAAAATCATGCCAGACTGGGGGTAAAGCAGATAGGGATTCACAAAGTATTGTCAAAATTTTCAAAAACTGACAAACGCTTGATAGCAAAGGCTATAGCATATCATAATGCCTTATCTCTTCCTAAAGAAGATGAAAAGACGCTTTTTTTTATGAAGCTTATAAGGGATGCTGATAAACTGGATATTTGGAGGGTTTTTGCAGATTATTACATTGAAAAATGGCCCAACAATACTATCGCACTTGATCTTCCTGATTTGCCGGTATGTTCAAAACACATTATTGATTCTTTTTATAAACATGCAATTATTGATATGAAGGATTTAAAAACATTAAATGATTTTAAGTTACTTCAGATAAGCTGGGTGTTTGACATAAATTTTATACCGTCATTTAAAATAATTAAGAATAATAATTATATAGAAATGATAGCAAAAACTCTTCCCGCCAACAAAGAAATATCGGAACTTGTAAAAACGGCATTTGATTATGTTGATTCACAGCTTGGTATATCCTTATAAAAGCGTAGTATAACGAAATGGAATTATAATGTCGGTACGACTAAAAGCTTATTTGATGATTTTGATGACGCTTGCACTTTTCTTCGGCTTTCTTCATATTTTTATTATGGATGGAAAAGTATATAATTTTGAAAGACTTCATATATTTCTTTTTAATTTATGCAGCGGCGGAACTATACTGTTGTATTTCAGCGAAGGCAAAGAACATCTTACAAAAAAAACTCTTCTCTTTTCTGCCCTTGCACTAAGTTACGCACTTTTTGCTTTTTTAAAGCTATATTTTGTTTCAATGCTTATAGCCTTGGTGCTTGCTGTTATTGTTGAAAAAATAAGACTTAAGAAATTTACTTTTTTCCCGTACAATTTTTTTACCAATTCACCTGTTTCGGATAAGTTTCATCAGGCATCCCTTTTATGCCTTTCGGTCGGACTTGTAATATCTGCTCTTGTTATTGCAAATAACGAATATTTAAGGCTTGTTTCTTTTTCAAAACTTACAATGGATACATTTTTTTTGGGATTTTCATTTCCTTTATCCTTAATTACAATGTCTGTAATGTTTTCTCTTATGAAAGATGATGCAAGTTTTAACATACGTCTGTTAAAGGATGCCGGTTTCTGGATGGTTAATCTGGGAGTAATAATATTTTTTCTTTTTATCATGTTTGAAAAACTCAAATCCCAGCTTATTGTAACAACTCTTCTTTTTTTTGCGGTAGTTATGATTTTTGTGCTTTTTGCAAAACTTGGAATAAAAGCTCAACAGAAAAACTTTTTGACTTCAGGTATGGTATTTCTTCTTTTTACTGCTGTGACAGGCATACTATATATTCTTATGAAATTTCTTCCCGGTTACAACCAGGATGAATTAAAACTCCTGTTAAGACTGCATGCCTTTGCTTCTCTTTACGGATGGAATTTAAGCGGGCTTGCGATTTTATGCAGATACAATGATTTTCCGATAATGCTTGACTCAAAAGCAATCATTGTTGTTCACTGGATTACGGTAGTAATCCTTGCACCACTTGGTTACTATTTTAAACCCTTTGCTGTTTTTGCAGTAATTTTTTACGCTGTTATGCTATATTTTATTCTTTTCAGCAGGAGTTCTGAAAAAACACTTAACGCTTGAGCCACTTTCAAAACGTTTCAGTTTGGTCAAGCTCAAGGCGGGCGAAAATTTCAACCACAGGAATACATTGAGTATTTCGAGGATTGAAATTTGAGCCCAACGCAGAGATCGGCCAAAATGGGGCGTTTTGAAACTGG